>NZ_MOMD01000034.1:0-98804 GCF_001983015.1 Frankia sp. CcI156 | reverse complement strand
TCCGGTGTGGGCACACCACGGATCTAACGGGCCGCAACCCCACGCCACGCAGCGACAGGGCCATCACTCACCCAATCCGTCTGACAACCCGCCAGCCCCGGCAGACCGTCACCGACAGCCACAACAAACCCATGATCGTCACGCCGCGCGAACCGGCTGAAGGTTTACGCGCGTCATACAGATCCTGCTTCACATGATGGGCGTCAACGGCGCGGTCGCCGGCCAGGTCGTGGACATCGAGTCCGAGGGCCGCGACGATATCAACCTGGCGACCCTCGAGTTCATCCACACTCATAAGACCGGCGCCATGATCGTGGCTTCGGTCGTCTCCGGTGCAGTCCTCGCGGGCGCCGACGAATCCGCCATCACCCTGCTCTCCAGCTATGGGGAGAAGATCGGGCTGGCGTTCCAGATCATCGATGACATCCTGGATGTCACGTCGACCTCCGAGCACCTCGGGAAAACCGCCCGCAAGGACATCAAGATGCGGAAGGCGACCTTTCCGCAGCTCCTTGGCCTCGACGCCTCCCGAAAACGCGCGGCCGAACTGATCGACGCGGCAAGAGCGGACCTCGCCCCGCTCGGTGACGACGCGACCCCGCTCCTTGCCCTCGCTGAATACGTCTATTCGCGATCGAGATGAGCCGATGCCTGAGATACACATCAAGAACCAGAAGCCGCGGCTCGAGCCGCCAGCGGACCCCGTCCCGAAGGAGCTGGCAGCAAGCTGGTACGTCGCGCTGGCCTCCGGCGAGCTGCGCGGGCAGCCGAAGGCGTTCCAGCTGTTCGGGCGAGACGTGGTCGCCTGGCGCGAAGCGAGCGGGCGACCGGCAGTCGCGGGCCGGTACTGCCCGCACCAGGGCGCCAGCCTGGCACTGGGGGCCGTGGTCGACGGCTGCCTCCGCTGCCCCTTTCACGGCTGGCGGTTCGACAGCTCCGGCGCGTGCRTCGAGGTTCCCCGCTCCCAGCGCATTCCCACGACGGCGCGACTCGACTCATACCMGACCATCGAGCGCTTTGGTTACATCTGGGTGTGGTACGGGACCCGCACACCACTTTTCGAGCTTCCCGGCTTCCCGGCTCTTGAGGAGGAACAGGAACACTATCTGGGGTTCCGCTACACCGACTGGACCGCCGGTCACCCCCGCCAGCTCCTTGAGAACGCGTTCGACTACTTCCATTTTCAGACCCTCCACAGCCTGCCCCTGGACCGTGCGGAGTTCCGGGTCCTCTCCGATCCCGAGYAGGCCGCGGACAACGGTCCCCCGATCGACAGGGAGGCCTATCTCGGGGGCTGGATGGAAGGTGTCGTGACCCCGGGGCATCCCCTTCGTCGGCCTCGGCACTGGCTGGTCGCGGCCGGCGCCACCTTCTTCACGGGGGACGCGTTCCAGCTCCTGATCGACGGGTGGCCCGGTGGCCAGCGCTACACCGGCTATGTCGGCGGCAGGGAGATCTTCAAGTACCTGATGGGAATCACCCCGACCGCGAACGGCTCGACCATCCAGCATGCCTGGACCGGCGTCCGCCGCAGCGACCGGCGCTGGCGAACCTGGCTGAACGTGGCGATGCTCATCGGGCAGAGCAGGGCCGGGACTCTCCAGGACATGCCGATCTACGACTACACTCAGGCGCACGTCGGCACGGCCAGGATGTTCTACGACACCAACCTGATCAGGTTTCGCCGGTACTACAGGTCATGGGTGGACCGGGTGGCAGAAGGCCAGGGGGAGCCGCAGCCGGCCATGGCCCGCATCCCGGGAGCCGGCGCGTCATGACCGGAAGCATCGTGACCGGAGATCTCGTGACCGCGGAAACCGAGCCGCCGCAGCCAGGCCTGGCCGCGGGCTGGTACATCGCGCTTCCCTCCGAGGAGCTGGGAAAGCGCCGTGGCCAGCCTCTCACCCTGTTCGGCCGTGAGCTGGTCGCCTGGCGCGACGGCACGGGGCGACCTGTGATCATGCGGCGGCACTGCCCGCATCTCGGCGCCAGTCTCGCCTTCGGCAAGGTCGTGGACGGAACGCTCCGCTGCCCTTTCCATCACTGGCATTTCGACGCGGCGGGCGCGTGCACACACGTGCCGGGGACGGACCGGCTTCCCCGCCGTGTGGCGCGGCGGTCCTATCCGACCGACGAGCGCTACGGCTATGTCTGGGTCTGGTACGGGAACCCGGAGCCGAGTTACCCGGTGCCCGCCGTGCCCGCGCTGGCGGAGGGCCGCGAGGCCTACCTCGGCTACCAGTTCTCGCACGTGACCACCGCCTCGCCTCGACGAGTCCTGGAAAATGCTTTCGACTGCGCTCATTTCGGCACGCTGCACCGGGTCCGGTCAGGCGGTGGCCTGAAGATAAACATTCTCACGGAACCGTCAGCAACGGCCGAAAACGGTCCGCCGATCGGCGGTGATGCCTCGATCGCCGCGGCGATGGAGACAGATATCCTCGATCTGCCGCCGACGGTCCGGGCGCTGGGTATTCGGGCGCGGAAGTTCACTCTCCTGATCGACGGATGGCCCGGCGGCCAGCGCCTGACCTTCCTCCTGGACGGCCATGTTCTCGCCAAGGAGTTGCTTGGCATCACTCCCACGTCCGACGGCCGCACCGTCCTTCAGGGCTGGTCGCTCATCCGCCGGACGGGCAACCGGGCGCTCGACCACCTGATTCGCCTCGCCTATCGGGCCCAGCACGAGTGGGGAACCAGGGAGGACCTCAGGATCTACCGGCACGCGAGCGACGTCGACGGCACCGTGCCGGTCACGGCCGACCACGGTGTCCTGAAGTTTCGGAAGCATTACCAGCGCTGGGTTGATGCAGCCCTTCCGGACGATCGCGCGTGCATGTCGTGAGCGCCCCACGACAGCTGACGGAGCCCACCGCCCGGGAAGCCCTCAACCTCGCCGCCGGCTGGTACGTCGCCATGCCGTCACGGCAGCTCGGGTCGCGCCCTCGGGCGCTCACGCTGTTCGGGCGCCCCCTCGTCGCCTGGCGGGACGCCCGCGGCGCTGCGTCGCTGATGCGACGGCACTGTCCGCACATGGGCGCCAGCCTGGCGGACGGCAGGATTGTCGACGGCCTGCTGCAGTGCCCTTTCCACGGCTGGCGTTTCGAYGCCCTGGGCACCTGTCAATCGATCCCCGGCCAGGCCAGGATCCCCGCGGCCGCCTCGCGGCCGGCCTACCCGACGGTCGAACGATACGGATACCTGTGGGCCTGGTACGGAGGTCCCCACCCCCTGTATCCGCTCCCGGAACTGCCCGCCGCCTTCGACAGGCTGGGCTGGCATCGCGGCTTCCGCCTCGCCGACAGGACCAGGGCAACGGCCCGCAGAATCCTGGAGAACACCTACGACCCCGATCACCTGGTGGACCTCCACGGGCTTGAGATCGCGGGCCCGATGACCCTCCGGCTGCTCGACAGCCCGGTGGACACGGCGACCAACGGGCCGCCCATCGTGGCCGACGCCTGGTTCGGTGCCGAGCTGACCTGGCCCCGGTACATCGGGAGGACGGGTGYCATCGCCCACGCGGTCGGCGTCAATGCCGACAGCTTCCTGCTCCGCGTGGACGGATGGCCAGCGGGYCAGCGCGTCTCCTACTACTCGGACGGCGTCCTGCGGTACCAGCTCCTGCTCGCCGTCAGTCCGGTCGGGCCCAACGAAACCATTCAACATATCGCCGTCGCGGTCACGCCCGCCGCACGCGCCTGGAAGAACATAACAAAATACCTGGTTGACAGGCTTGAGGTCACCTTTGCGTCGAACCAGGATCTACCGGTGTTCGACAGCATACGAGCGGGAGACAGGCACGGAATCTATCTTGAGAGCGAGTACGGCCTGCGGGCCTTCCGCAAATACTATCAGTCCTGGGTGGACCGGGTGAGCGTCGATGCGTGACGTACGCCCGCTGCGGGAGTTGCGTTCCGGCGACCGGGACACGGTCGGCGCCAAGGCCGCCAATCTCGGCGAGCTCATATCCGCCGGCTTTCCGGTTCCCGACGGTTTCTGCCTGCCCCAGGCGGTGTATCACCGCACGGTCGGGGACAAGGTCTGCCCACTGCTTGCGCAGCTCGACGCGGCTCTTACCGAGGACGCGACAGATGACCAGATCCGACCGATCTCGGCGGCCATGCGGGCCACGGTCGAGGYCACGGACGTTCCCGCCGGGCTCGCTGCGGATGTCGCGCAGGCCCTTGCGGCATGGCGTATCGCTGACGTCCGGGTGTCGGTCCGTTCCTCAGCGACGTGGGAGGACACCGACGCGACGAGCTTCGCCGGCCAGTATCGCAGCGAACTGGGGGTCCCGCCGGCGGCCGTGCTCGATTCCGTACGGCGTTGTTGGGGCTCGCTGTGGGAGCTTCCGGCCATCCGCTATCGGCAACGGCATGGAATTCCGCACGGTGCGGTCGGCATGTCCGTGATCGTCCAGCTGATGGCCGAGGCCGAGGCCGCCGGCGTGCTCTTCACCGTCGACCCGCGGGACGCCGCCGCCGACCGTCTGGTGATCGAGGCCACCTGGGGCTTCGGTGAGGCGCTGGTGAGTGGGAAAGTCGATCCCGACCGTTTTGACGTCGACCGGTCCGGCGCCACGCTGCGCCACGCGCACGTCGCCGACAAACGGCAGATGGTCGCGTATCCGTCGCACAGCGGTGCGGGCGGGGTCGATTTCGTCGACGTTCCGGACCAGCGACGGCGGGCACCTTCGCTCACGGCGGAGCAGGTTGCCGAGCTGGCCAGCCTCGGCCGCGCGATCGAAACCCATTTCGGTGCCCCTCAGGACGTCGAATGGGCCGTTTCCGGAACGACTCTCACGATTCTGCAGGCCCGTCCCATCAGGCTGCCGGCCGCCGATGAGCCACCGCCGCCCGCGGCCGACTGGACAAGTCCGATCGAGGGCGCCTGGTGGGCGCGGATAAGCATCTGTGATTCGTGGCTGCCCGAACCGCTCTCGCCGCTTTTCGCGTCGACTCTTTTCCCGTGCCTGGTCCGGCACTGGCAGCGGAACTGGGCCGGACCGGACTCCGCCCAACGCAACAACCGGCTGCTGCCCACACCGATGACGGGCGTCATCAACGGCTTCGCCTACCTGCGCTTCGACTATCACCTGAACCGGTATCCCCGACACGCCGCAGCCATGGTGCTTCGATTCTTCCGGTTCCATCTCGGCCCGCTGCGCAGGCAGTGGCAGCGGGGCATCCTGCCGCGCCACTCCGAACGCATCGAGGCGGCCAACCGTCGGGACCTCACCCGCCTGGACAACAACGAGCTGCTCGGGCTGATCGACGGGGTGCAAGAACTCAGCGGACGCTACTGGGGGATCATCGGCGGTCTGGCCTGGTACTGGAACGTATCGGAATGGCTCCTGGCAACCGTCTATCCCTGGGTCGCCAGGGCTGGTACGGGCGCGGGACTTCCGATCGGCCCCGGACCCCTGCTGCAGGGCTACCCGAGCCGCACTCTCGACGTCGAACTGGAGCTCGCGGAGCTCGCGCGCCATGACGCCGACGGGGCCGAGTACACGGCCGAGTTCGAGCGGTTCATCGGCCGGCAGGGCCACCAAGTGTACAGCCTCGACTTCGCCAGCCCGACCCCCGCCGAGGACCCCGAAGTCTTCAGGGCAACCATCGAAGCGTACCGGAGCGGAACGCGTCAGCAACCGCAGGAACGAATCGACGCGCTGGCCGCGCAACGGGAGGACCKGCTACGGACGATAAGAAAGGCCCTCCGGTTCGCGCCGGTGAGACGCGGCGTCCTCCACCTGCTTCTGCGGTGGAACCTCCGTCAGGGCCGGCTCCGGGACGAGGTTCTTTTTCACTTCACCCGTGGCTGGCCGGTGCTGCGCCGGGCGTACCTCGAACTCGGTCGCCGGCTGGTGGCGGCAGGCGTCCTGACTGAGCCCGACGATGTCTTCTACCTCACCGGTGACCAGGTGAAACGGCAGCTTGCCGCGCTTGACACCGGCGTGGCCGGCGACGACCTCACCAGCGTCGTCCACGAGCGGCGCCGGCTCCGCGAACAACAACGCCTGCTCAGCCCGCCGATACAGGTCCCGCAGGACGCCCGGATCTTCCTCGGCAGGAGGGACGTCACCGCCCTGGCAGTTTTCGGCCCCCGTCCGAGAGGGGCCGAGGATGACGGGCTGCGAGGCTCTCCCGTCAGCCCCGGTCGAGCCACAGCACCGGCCCGCAGAATAAGTTCCACCGACGACTTCGGCCGGCTACGGCCCGGCGAGATCCTAGTCGCCCCTCATCTCACGCCAGCCTGGTCGCCACTGCTTYCCATCGCGGCTGGTGTGGTAACAGATACCGGCGGCGCGCTGTCGCATGGCTCGATCGTCGCGCGTGAGTACGGAGTTCCCGCGGTTATGGGAGTTCACGGCGCGACCCACATTATCCAGGATGGCCAGGTCGTTACGGTTGACGGCGATCGGGGTCTCGTACTCCTGCAAGGAGTTGAACGTGGCGGCAGACTCTMCGCTCAGCAGCTGGACGCCTCCCCTCGATAACTCGGTCACCCTCCGGGCAGCCTATGAACGGATGCCGGGCTACGAGGCCGACGCGATCCCAAGATATGTTCGGCTGCTGGAGAACCCCGCGAGCCCGATCGCTCTGGCCGGAGCCGTCGACCTGTTCGGCCACGACTGCATCCACATCCTGTTGGGCCGGGGGATGCGTCCGCGAGACGAAGCCTTCGTCATCGGGGTAACCATGGGTGCCAGCGGCGAACTCAGATCCTGGCAGTACCACGCCTACCTMTTCTGCAGCCGGTATCTGTTCCGCGGGCCCTACCGCTTCGGTCCGTTCGAACGGACAATCTTCCAGCTCGGTGTCAGATTTGCGCAGGCTACCGGAATCCGTCCGCTGCACTGCGTCGGCTGGCGACAGCAGCTAGACCGAACGCTCGGCGACCTCCGATCGGACCTGCGGATCGACCTGCGGAACCTGACGACGGTATGGGAGATGGAGCAGCTGATGGCCGATTCCGCGGCCCTGCCCTTCGCCACGTAGCCGGGCCGGCGTGTCACCGGCMTTCGGAGAGCCGATCTAGGCGGGGAAGGAAGACATGGTTACCTTCAGGATCGGTGCCGGTGCCCTGCGCCGGCTCGAGCTCGCCTTCAAGATCGTCTGCTTGTCCGGCATCGCCATTGCCCTGGTCTGGTTCCTTCGTGGTCTGGACGTCACCACGTTCCGGGAGAGCATCGAGGATGCGTCGCCGGTGCCCCTGCTGCTGGCCTTCGGTACCAACCTTCTGGTCCAGTACCTGCGGGCCGCCGGCTGGCGGGCGATGCTCGCGCCGCGGCACGGGATTTCCCTGCGTCGCCTGGTCCGTCTCGAACTGACGGCCCAGGCTGCGTCGACGATCTCGCCGGCGCAGGGCGGCGAGATCGTCCGCGCGTGGATGCTGAAGCGGGACTGTGGCGTCCCCGCCTCGACATCCGGCGCGCTCCTCGTTCTGGAGAAACTGTTCGGCTCGCTCGCCATGGTCGTTCTGGTGGTCGGGACTCCATGGCTGATACCGGGACTGCCCTGGTGGGTGATCGTCGCACCGTTCCTGTTCGGGGCGGTCATCTGCGTGCTGCTGCTCGTCCTTGTCCTGTTCGCGCGGCATCCGCGCGATGCGCAGCAGAGCACCTTCGTCCAGCGGGTGGCCGACGGTATGTATGTGCTGAGAAACCCCCGGCGCATGCTTGTGATCTTCTCGTTCGCGGTCCTAGGTGAGCTGGTCGACCTCGTCGCCGTGATCCTGGTGATACACGCGCTCGACATACACCTCTCCCTTGCCGAGTCCGTGCTCGTCCTGTTCCTGATTGATCTCATGAACCTGATACCCGCCGGCCCCGGCCAGTTCGGCAGTTTCGAGATCGCCGCGGTTTCCGCCGTCGAGCTGTTTCCGGTACGGCCCGAGCCGGCCCTTGCGTTTGCCCTGCTCTTCCACCTACAGCAGCAGATTCCGCAGCTTGTGATCGGGCTGCCTTTTCTCGTCCGGGTTCCGTTTGGTAGGATACGACGAGAGCCGGTCGGGACGCGAGACGACGAGTTTTCGGTCGCAAGTCCAGAAGGCCAAAGCTGAGCGCGAGCCCGGTCTTGTCGGCAAAGATTCGGACCGGAGGTCAGAGTGCGTTGGCTCCTGCTGCTCGGAGCGATCGGATCAGAGGTGATCGCCACCTCGGCGCTCAAAATGAGCGACGGGCTCAGCCGCCTGACGCCCACCGTCATCGTCGGCGTCGGCTATCTGGCCGCTTTTATCCTGCTCGGGAAAGCGATCAAGCAGCTGGAGGTGAGTACCGCCTATGCGATCTGGTCCGGGCTGGGAACCGCGGCGATCTGTCTCATCGGTGCCTTCGCATTCRGCGAGTCGTTGACCGCGGCGAAGACAGTCGGAGTGCTGCTCGTTATCGGGGGCGTCGTAGTACTCAATCTCGCGGGTGCCAGCTGAGGCCGTCCCGTCCAGCGCCCTCGGTCACGTCTGGCAACCTCGTCGTGGCTGGCCCGCACGAAGACAACAACTGCCACCTTCCAGGCGGYGCGATGCCGTGAGTGCCACGAGGAGAGTGTTCTCACGCGATGAGCAGAAAGCTCTTCTGGATGCGATCGCTKAACGAGATCGGCGTCCTGGTCAGAGCAGTGGGAATCTATCGGGATTTTGTCGCGCAGGTGTATTTTCCGGCGCAGGGTCTTTCGCGGTGGCAGCGACTGCGGTGCGCTCCCGTCCTGCTGCTCGTCGAGTACCTCGTTTACCGGGTGGACGCGGTCGCGGAGCTAACGCGGCACGCGAGTTTCGACGATGCCGACAATCGGCGGCTGGCCATTCTGGAGGCCTACAAGGAACGGTTCCGGGCCCTGCTGCGCCGCCTGCACGCGTACAACGACGCCATCGCCGCCCAGCTTGACCTCGGCGAGGAGTTCGTCCGCCTGGAGAACAAGGCGACCTCCGGCCTGGCTACCGGCCGGGAGGACGTGCTGCGCCTCGCCGAGCTGAGATCAACCGATGTCCGCCTTCTGCACCTGATGATTTTCGCGCTTACCCGGCAGTCTGTCGACGAGCAGCTGGTCGGATTGCTCTGGCCGGTGGAGGTGCTGGCCGACATCGCGAACGATCTTTCTCACTACCAGCGAGATGTCGAGAGCTCGACCTTCAACGTCCTGGATTCGTTTACCCGACTGTACGGCGCAGCGGCGCCGGYCGAACTTCGCGCCGTGATGGATCACTACGAAGCGCAGTTCCAGACGCTGCTGGCCGGGTTCCCGGCGGATCGCCGAGCGGACCTGGCGCGGCTGTGCACGCGAAGATTCAGGCCTGGAATCGATGTGATTCCGGTGCCCCGGTTGGCGGAGAAGTCCGTCGCGCCCGGGTCCGGGTGACGGGATGAGATCCGACATCACCTACATCACCGGCCTGGTCTGCGTCTCGTTCTGGGTTGTGGYCTACGCGGGTATCATCTATCGCGGCGCCCAAGAGAAGACATTCRGCATGCCGGTCGCCGCGCTCGCCGCGAACCTCTCCTGGGAGGCTGCCTACTCCTTTTTCATCGATCCGTTTGCCGATGAGATTCACCTCCTGAGCATCGTCTGGTTTGTGATCGATCTCGTTATCCTTTGGCAGGTCTGGCGGTTCGGGCCGCGGGAGTTCGAKGACAAGCTCTCCCGTCGTGGCTTCAACATGATGCTTCTCGGTGGGGTAGCGATTGCGTTCCCGGTCGTCTACCTGGGCTTCTCGGAGTTCCACGATCCGGACGGCGAGTACACCGGCTTCGGCGTCAACTTTATGATGTCGATACTGTTTGTGGCGATGCTCCTGGAGCGCGAGAGSCCGCGAGGCCAGTCGATGTACATCGCGGTGTCGAAGTTCTTCGGAACCTTCTTCGCGTGGCTGGCGACGGCCTTCACGGTCACGACTAACAAGGCCGAGCCGTGGCCGGACAGCTTCGGCTCCTTCGTCATTGACAGCGTCACACATGACACCTACCCGCTGACGAGGCTCATCAATGTTCTTTATCTAGTGACATTTCTGGTGGACATTGGGTACATCGTGACGTTGCGGCGCCATCTCATCGCGGCCAAGATGAGCCCGTGGCGACATTTCTAAGGGCGGGAGAATCCCGGCGCGCCTCGCACCGGCGGAGCCCGGCCGTGCGCTGATACGCGCCACCGGGCCTCGCCGGCTACGGCCGCCGAGCCCTGCGGCCTACTGGAAGCGGCGAACGTAGCGATGCTGCCAAGGCGTCTCCACCGCATGGCGAGCATAGTTCGTCCGTATATAGTCAACTGCCTCGCCCGGGGCGATTCCGTCGAGCACGGCGATACAGGCGAGTGCCGTTCCAGTCCGCCCTTTTCCTCCGGAACACGCAATTTCGACGCGTTCCGAGTCCGCACGCGTCCAGGCTTCGTGAATGCTGCGTGCCGCGGCCTCTCGATCGGATGGCAGCCGGAAGTCGGGCCATCGTATCCACCGACTCTCCCAGGGGACCGCAGGTGGTTGACGTCCCACGAGGTACAGTCCGAACGATGGTTCACTTCCGTCCGGAAGYGGCTGTCGCAGCCCCCTGCCGCGGATAAGCCGGCCCGACGGGAGTGCCAACACTCCCGGCGCCCCAGGTTCCCATGTCGTCATTGTTCTGATGCTAACACCACGTCCGTCGCGACAGCGGACCGGGAAGTGGCGGGCAGCGGCTCGGCCGCGACACACCGGTTGATGAAGAGCATTTCTCCCGGTCGGGTCGAGGCTCACGACCGCCACGTGGATGCACTTCAGCGCGGCGGTCTCGTTCGGGAAGTGTCCGCGGGCCCGGACCCTGCGGGGTGCCAGAAGTCGGCTTGGACCCGTGAGCTGGGGTGATGCGACGGTGCGGCAGCCGGCATAATGGTCAGTCATGTTCGTACGCCTGCTCTATCTGATCTTCGTGCGGGTGTGTGGCTGGTTGGTTATCCTCGGTCGTTCGTCGGCGTCAAAGGATATCGAGCTGCTGGTGCTGCGGCATGAGGTCGCGGTGCTGCGCCGTACCCAGCCCAAGCCCCGGTGGGACTGGGCGGACCGGGCGGTGCTCGCCGCACTGATCCGACTCCTGCCCAGAGCGCTGCGAGCGCACCGGCTGGTCACGCCCGGCACCGTCCTGCGGTGGCACCGCCGTCTGATCGTACGGACATGGACCCATCCACAGCGGATGGGTCGGCCACCGGTCGGCACGGAGATCGTGACCTTCATCGAGCGGCTCGCGACCGAGAACACGACGTGGGGCTACCAGCGGATCCAGGGCGAGCTRCTCAAACTCGGTCACCGGGTGAGTGCCTCCACGATCCGACGGGTCCTTCAGAGCAGTCGAACACCATCACCGTCTTCGGCGCCTCCGGCGGGTTGACCGAGGTGACCTCCGGATGCAGCACAGGTGCCCCCCGTGCTACCAGCCCGTTGTAATGATCGGCGTACAGGATGCCGGAGGCGACCTGCAACGCCGACCCGGAGGCGTAGCGGACCAGCTCGGGTGACTGCCAGTTCGAGGTGTGGCTGGCCTCGGCCATCGCCTGCCACAACCCGACGTACGCGGCCACGGCCCGCTGCCCGGCGATCTCGGCGGGCGAGATCGGCGACGGCGACACCGAGGGCGATGCGGTGGCGCGCGGCACGGAGGGGGCCGAGGTCGCGGCTGGCCCCGGTTCGGAGGTGTGATCCGAACTGCACGCACCCATCACAGTGACGGCCAGCAATACACCGGCCGTGGCCCACCGCGCCGGCCTGCGGCCCGTGGGGAGTTCCGAACGAGGAGCCACTGCATCCACCTCGCAACGTCCGGCGGCGGTCCGTCCCCCCTGTGCTGCGGACCGTTTCCCTCCATGCGTACCTCGCCGGAACGCCAGCGGGCCGTTCCAACTCGGAAGTGGGAACGGCAACCCAGCGCAAAATGACCCGTTATGACCACATCGTGTCTAGTCCATACGGGTGCGGGATGTGGCATAACGGGACCATTCACCGCTGGGAAATGGGGGAATGCTGGCACCGCGCCCGCCCGGCGACACCACAGAAACCGAGGGAGGCAGCCTTCTGGGCCCCCGTTTCACCGTCGACCGGCGGCGCCTACCCGTCGTCCCGGCCGAGCCGAAGGGCCTCACCCAGATCAGCTGTGGTGGGGCTTGTCGGCCAGCGTGCGGCCAGGTCGGCGTGCAACCGCCGCAGCCGTGGCAGAAGCCGGACGGACCCCGTCGCGGCGATGATCGTCGCCGCCTCGATACCGGCTGTGCCGGCGAGGTCGGGGCTGTCGGCCTGGAGGTAGGCGGCGGCTAGGTGGCAGAGGAACTCCGCCGCCCAGCCGGAGGTGCGGGCGTCGCCGAGGCCGGCGAGTCCGCGGGTGAGGCAGGCGATCGCCTCCTCGTTGGAGGCCGGGTCGTCGCGGCCGAGGTAGCGGCAGACCCAGCCGCGTTCCAACGCGTAGAACTCCGGCGTGTAGTAGTAGATCCACGCCGGGGCCGCCTCGCCGTCCGCCGCTGCGGCGGCAGCGAGATCGGCGCCCCGAGCCAGCGCCTCGACCGCCGGCCGGCGGCGGCCCGCGAGCGCGTGGGCGCGGGCTTCCTGGTGGGCGTCGTAGGCCCGCTGGCCCACCCACACCCGCTCGTCCCGCGACGCCGCCCGCGACAGGCCCACCGCGGCGTCGAGCTGGCCGAGGTGGAACGCCAGATGACCCTTGAAGCTGATTGTGGTCGCGTGCAGGGTGGTCGCGTCCACCTCGAACGCCCACTCCGCGGCCCGGTCCAGCCAGCCACGGGCCRCCGCCCACCGGCCGGTGGAGATGTGCAGCCAGCCGGCGAACTCCGCCCACTGCGCCCCGATCTCCACCAGCGGCCCCCGCACCTGCCCCGACGCCTCGCCGATCAGCCGCTCCACCTCACCCAACTGCGCCATGACCGGGACCAGTAGCCGGGCCGAACCGATCAGGTCCTCGGTCGCCCGCTGCTCGGCCAGGATCGCCGCCAACGACGCCACCACCCGACCATCCACACGGCTCGGCCGCGACACCGCACGGCGTAGCCGCTCCTGCTCGTCACCGTCGAGAAACCCGGTCTCTCCGGCGGAGGCCATGGGCTGTGGCGCGCCGCGGTTGCCCTGCTCGTGGCGGAAAAGGTCGTAGGCCATCGGCCGGGTCCGAACCGCCCCCACAGTCCCGGCAGACTGCGTGCTCCTGCGCCCCCGAGGCGCGGAATCCACCGTGTTCCGCTGCATGCGATGGAGGAGGAGCCGGTCCTGCGGGCTCAGCCGCTCCCGATCCTCAAGATCGAGGAGGCGATGAACATCGGTGCCGTACACAACGGCGAGTAGCGCGAGCACCTGCGGAGTTAGCCGTCGCCGGTYGGGGCGCGGCCAGTTCTCCACCTCGCTCAACCGCGGAGCGGTCATCACCGGTATGCCATCTGGATCGAAGCCGGTACGGGTGGCATGAGTGTTGATCTGGTTGGCGGCTTCCTGCAACGTCCATCCGAACGCATGCCGGAACGCCGCCCGAGGGCGGAGCCGGTAGCGGCGGGCGAACTCGACCGCGGCTTCCTCGTGCGTCATCCCGGCCGCCCGCATCCGCGCACGCAACTCGTTCTGCTCCACCCGCAGACTCACCCGCGCCACCCGCCCCACCTCCATCCCTCGCGGTGACCGCGCTGGAAAGTCGAACCGCACCGCTATGGATCTCTTCCACCGTAGCGGGGACAATCACCAGCCCACCGCTCCGCCGAAGCGCGCTCGGCAGCGACACCTTCTCGTCGTCGGACTGGCACAGCAGCCGTTCTCCTCGCGACCTGACAGCGCCAGGGTTCGCTTCGATCACAAGATCAGGAAAGATCGAGTTTTCGCGAAGCCTTGACACCTGCGCCAGCGGCACCCTGCCGGGGGTAGCCGCTCAAAACGGAGAGGACCGGTACGGCTACCCGGGGCAGGGGCTATGCCGGCACAGTGAGGCTCCCGGACCACGCCAGCGCGTCCGGTCGTGCCCTCGGCACCCGGGGCACGACCGCCGTGGGTTCCCGGCGGCAGTGGGGGCAGCGGGCCGGTTGGTGCGCGCACGCGATGGCGTCGATCACCAGCCGGTCCGCCGGGCGCATCCGTGCGCGGTCGTGGACGTCCACAAGGCTGTGGACGTCGGTCCCGTACACCGAGGCCAGCAGCACCAGAGCGTGCGGCGTGGGCCTGCGCCGCGCGGACGGGTACGGCCAGTTCTCCACCTCACTGAGGTGGGGAGAGGTCATCGCAGCCCGGCCCAGCGGATCGAGATYGAGATCGGCGGCGTGGGCGTTGATGTGCCCCGCGGCCTGCGTCAAACTCCACCCGTGCGCGTACCGGAACGCCGCACGGGGCCGGTACCCGTACCGCGCCATGAACTCCTCGGCGATCTCCCCGTGTGTCCTGCCCGCATCCACCAGGGCGACCCGCAGAGCGTCACGCTCCGCTCGTACGCTGATCGCGCGCATGATCGTCCCCTCTCGGGTCACGTCGCCGGGCGGCGGGCCACGCCGGTCACGGCCTCGGGCGCGCGCTGGCTGGGCGGGGGCCAGTGCCACGGGTCCAGTCCACGCAGCGCGTCCGCGACCCGCCGCAACGTCTGCGGATCGGTGCGGTAGACGACCGGGGCCGCAGGCTCCGGCACCGCCAACGGCGCCCGCGCCGGCAGCGCCACGCCAGCACCTGCTGTCTCCGGCCGCAACCCGCCCGGAACCTCCCCCCATACGACCTTTCCACCCGATTTGACCCGGTACCAGGACCATGAGCTGCACAGCGCATCCACCAGAACCAGGCCACGCCCGTCCTCGCTGAACACGTCCGGACTCTTCATCTCGGGGCCGACGTTGCTGCTGTCCCACACCTCCACCACGACCTGCCCGCGYGTGGCCGTGAGCCGCACGGCCAGCACGTCCTGCGGACGGCTCACCTTCACCGCGTTGGACGTGATCTCCCCCACAACGAGTTCGACGGTGCCCACAGTGTCGGTGTCCACTGACCAGCCCAGCAGCGTGGCAGTGGTCCTCGCGCGCACCTCGGGCACAGCGGCGGCTGTCGGAGGGAAATGCGCCACCGCCACCCGGATCACCGCCGGCTGGTCGGCCGCTGTCATGCCGAGCCCCTCGGGCTGCGGACGGCGCGCGACGGGTGTGGATGCCGGTGATCGTGATGCTCATGTGCGGGTGTACTGTCCGCTGTCGCCGTCGATGGCCTGTGGAGTGACGGCAGGTCGCAGCCCGGCAGGACGGCGAACTCAGCCCATGCCACCAGCTMACAGCGCGCGTGTGACAGACGGCGGCTGACCTTCGCGACACGATCGTCAACGGTCAGGGGAAGACGGGTAAGCGCCTGCCGCATCCGCCCGTGCGCCCACTCGTGGGCGGTATCGAAGTCAGCGAACGCCCCGAGCGGCTGCCCGTCCGCGTCCCACACCACGAAGCGGTGTCCGTCCATGGCACCTCCCGGTCTAGCATGGCTTGATGCAACGATCCACGTTGCTGCAACAGCATGCAAGAGTCTCAGGGAAACTTTGGTTGCCGTGGTGCGTGTAGCGTCCGACCTGGACGATCACCTGTGATCCGGAGTGGAGGGGCCTGCTGATGCCTCGGCGTCCACCGTCGGCGCGTGCCCGTGGGCTCGGCGCTGAACTTCGCGACCTGCGTCTCGGCCTCGGGAAGACCAGCCGCGCTGTAGCCGAAGGCTTGGGGTGGTCTCCCAGCACACTTAGCCGGCTGGAGAACGGCCTACGCGGCATCACGGTCGAAGACGTCGCGGCGCTGCTGGTCGTCTACCAGGTCACCGGTCCGGAGCGAGATCGCCTCCTCGCGCTGGCGCGGGAAGTCGACAGGCCCGGCTGGTGGGAGACCGGCCTGCCGGGACTGCCCAACCAGCTCACGGCGCTCATCGGCTTCGAGTCGCAGGCCGAGAGGATCACCGAGGTGGGCATGCTGCTTGTGCCCGGCCTGCTCCAGACCACGGAGTACGCCCGCGCCGTCATGGTCGGCGGAGACGTCCCCGCCCACGAGATCGAAGCGCGGGTGGTTACCCGACTCGGCCGGCAAGCGCTCCTGAGTCGCGCAGACCCGCCCGAGCTGCATGTGATCATTGACGAGTCCGTTCTAYGCCGCCCGGTCGGCGGCCCCGCCGTGATGGCCGCGCAGCTACAGCACATCCTCACCGCGGCATCCCGGCCCACGATCACCGTGCAGGTTCTCCTCAGCGCACTCGGGGCGCATCTCGGCACCGCCGGGTCGTTCGTGCTACTGGAGTTCCTCAAGGCGCACGCCATCGTCCACCTCGAACACCTACGCTCCAGCCTGTTCGTCGACGAACCCGGCGACGTCGCCCCGTTCATGCAGGCCCGGGATACGCTGGCACAACAGGCTCTTGACCCCACCGCATCAGCGGACCTGCTGGCATCCGTCGCAGACGAGTACCAAGGGAGGTGAGCACGACGGATCTGACCAAYGCTGAATGGCGCAAATCGAGTTACAGCGCGACGCAGACCACCTGCGTAGAGGTAGCACAGGTTGATGAAGTCGTTGCCGTCCGTGACAGCAAAGACCCCACGGGCCCGGTTCTCGTCTTCACCCCCGACGAATGGGCGGCGTTTCTAGCCGGCGTACGAGACGGCGAATTCAACCATTAGTGKCGCGACATGGTGATGCAACCAGCGAGACGATACAGGCCCACCCGATCTCAGGTGGGCCTGTATCGTTCGCGTAACGATCAAGGATCGCGCGATGTCGCTCGTGAATAACGACTACATCCGTTCCGGTGCCGCGATCCCCAGCAAATCGAGTCCTTGCCTCAAGGTCCGGGCCGTGAGGTGGCACAGAGCGAGACGGTTGGCACGGGTTGAGGGGTCGGCTTGCAAGACGGGGCAGGCTTCGTAGAAGTCGGTSAAGGCGCGGGCGAGTTCGTAGAGGTAGTTGCACAGCCGGTGGGGTTCGAGCAGGCGGGCGACTTCGGTGAGGGCGCCGCCGAAGGCATCGAGTTGGAGTGCGAGAGCGCGTTCCGCTGGGTGCAGAGCCAGGGCCACGTCGACGGTGGCCGTCATGTCGCCGGCCTTGCGGAGAATCGACTGGATACGGGTGTGGGCGTATTGGAGGTAGACGCCGGTGTTGCCGTCGAAGGAGACCATCCGGTCGACGTCGAAGACGWAGTCCTTGGTGCGGCTGGTCGACAGGTCCGCGTATTTGACCGCGCCGATACCGGCGGCCTCGGCGATGTGGTCGAGGTCGTCGTCGGTGAGGGCGTGATCTTTCTCGGCGACGGTGGCTCGCGCCTTGCCGGTCGCGGCGTCGAGRAGATCCATGAGTTTGACGGTGTCGCCGGCCCTGGTCTTGAAGGGTCGGCCGTCGGGGCCGAGGACCGTACCGAACGCGACGTGCGCGACGTCGACTGCATCGGTGAGCCAGCCGGCGCGGCGCGCGGTCTCGAACACCAGCCGGAAATGGAGGGCTTGGCGGGCGTCGACAACGTAGAGGAGCCGGTCGGCGTGCAGGTCGCGGATGCGGTAGCGGATGGTGGCCAGGTCGGTGGTGTCATAGCCGTAGCCGCCGTCGGTCTTGCGGACCATCAATGTGGCCGGGTCGCCGTCGGGGCCGGTGACTTCCTGGGAGAGGACGACCAGCGCGCCTTCGCTGTCCTGCGCGATCCCGGCCGCGGTCAGCTCGTCAACGATGTCGAGTAGGCGGTCGTTGTAGAAGGACTCGCCCGCGGAGTCCGATGGTTCGAGGAGGACGCCAAGCCGGTCGTAGATCTGCCGGAAGGCGACCTCGGACTCGGCCACGATCTCCCGCCACCGGGCGACGGTGTCCTCATCGCCAGCCTGCAACGCGACGACACGGGCCCGTGCACGGTCAGCGAACCCGGGGTCGGCGTCGAACTCCTTGCGCGCGGCCCGGTACAGGCTGTCAAGCGCGGAGACCGTCGACGTTCCAGGCGCGAGGTCGTCGCTGTGCCAGGTGGCGTCTGGATGCTCGTCAAGGTATTGGATGAGCATGCCGAACTGGGTGCCCCAGTCACCGAGATGGTTCTGTCGGATGACCTCGGCGCCGAGGAAGCCGAGCACCCGGGCGAGCGCGTCACCGATGATCGTCGTGCGCAGGTGGCCGACGTGCATCTCCTTGGCGATGTTCGGCCCGGAATAGTYGATCACGGTGCGGCGGCTCTGTTCCGGCAGGTCGATACCGAGCCGTGGGTCGGCTAGCCGCGCCGCGACCTGTGTCCAGACCGTGGCATCGGCGAGGGCCAGGTTGAGGAAGCCGGGGCCGGAAACGGTCACGTCCGCGACGGCCGTCGAGCCGTCGGCACGAAGCGCGTCCGCAACCGCGGTGGCCAGGTCGGCAGGCTTGGTGCGGGCTCGCTTCGCCAGGGCCAACGCGGCGTTGGACTGGAAGTCCGCGTGTTCCGAGGGACGCACCACCGGGTCGGCGCCGGCCGCCTCGGGCAGCACACGGTCGATCGCGGCGGATACGGCGATCTCGACCTGGTTGATGAGCGAGCGTACGGTCTGCGCGGTCACGCTGAAGTCCTCCCTGGTTCGCGTGTCCATCCTCCCAGGCGCGGGCTGTTCTCCCGCGGCGGGACGCCACAGGCGAGCCAGCAGGGCCTGACGGCGGTCAGGGTGCGCTCTGAAGCGCCTGCCGTCGAGGCTGGTCACGACACGGGCGGAGGTCAGACGGACCAGGCCACGATGCACCGTGGAGTACAGCGCCGGGTTGTCGACGTAGCCGAGGAAGTCCTCACCTGTTATGCCGCAGGGCGATGTCAGCAGCGCGTCGATCAGGTTGGCGATGGTGAACGGGGCGGGTGAGTCGAGCAGGCAGAGGGCGGCCAGGGTGATGGCACGTTCGGCTTGGGCACAGTGCCGCTGGTAGGGGCCGATCTGACCGCCGAGGAAGATGTGCTGCGTTGTCATCGCGTTGAGGATCAGGCGGAGCTTGAACACCTGCGAGTTCAGGAACCATGGCTCCACAACGACCGGGGCGATGTTCAGTCTGCCGGCGGCGTCCAGGATGAAGCCGCCGAGGGCCACGGCGATATCGACCTCCGTCGCCGTGGCATGCAGCTTCACCTCATAGGCGACCTCGGTGTCGAGCCGGAGCAGATGGGTCGCGTGGAGGGCGATCACGGCGTCTGCCAGTCGGGCACGCACGCTCTCGGACAGCGGCGGGCCGACAAACAGCAAGTCGAGATCCGCGTCGTGCGCGGCGGAACCGGCTGCGTGGGAGCCGTAGGCGATCGCGTATCCGCGCGGGCCGAGGAAYTCTGCGCGCAGTCGGCCCGCGTCCGCCAGCGCCTGCGCGATGCCAGTCACCGCTGTGACGGAAGGTGATGGTGGGGATCACCGGTGACCTGAAAGTCAATCAGGTGGATGCCGCTGGGCAGCACGACCTGACCCGACGGGCGGGTGTGTGCGTCCACGAAGGCAGTGACCTCGGCCTGAACTTCAGGATCACGGACAAGGGCTGGCATGTCCTTGAAATGCAGCCGGTTGAACCATGCCATCGCCGCATCGCGGCTGTCCGCGAGGGCGACACCGGCCGCGCGGATGTGAGTGAGATGGCCGATGGCGCGGTCCTCAGCCAGTCGCAGTTCCTCCAACAGCAGAAGGCGGGTGTACTCGCGTCCGCCATCGGGGAACGGGGCGATCCTTTCCCATGCCCAGGTCACCAGCCGCTGTTCCGGGGTCTGCGAATCGAAGAACAGAACGAGGAGATGACCGCCATCAGCGACAAGTGACAGCATGTCGCGCACCAGGCTGCCCGCCTCCCGGCGCGCCGCTCCTTGATCAGCCACCGGCTGGATCCCGTCCCCTGTCATCTCCTCGAAGAACTCACCCAGCGGGTAGCTCAGCGACCAGAACGCCCCGACCAGGTCAAACCCGCCGGCTCGGCCGTCGTCGAGCAGCCGTGACACGGCGAGCGGGATGTCGGCCTCGTGAGCCTCCGCTTCCGGGAAACGACTACGGAAGGTGTCGAGCATGGCGGCGCTGGAGTCGATCGCCACGAGCCTGCGTGCGTACGGGGCGAGCCGGGCGGTCAACCGTCCGGTGCCGCACCCGAGTTCCAGCACGTCGAGCGCTTGGCGCGGCGCACCGAAAYGCGCCTCGATGATCTGCGCGATCATGTCCCCGTCGTCTCGACCGCTGTAGTAATGCGCGGGTAGTACCGCCTCGTAGATTCCTTCGGTGCGGTAGACGGCTTTGAATCCCGGCGTGGCCGGTACGTCAATGCTCCGGCTGTCGCCTGCTGCGCCGTTCATGCCCGGTCCTCAGCGTGCTCGCTGGCTTCCCACGCCTGTCCCAGCGCGACGGCGTGGTCAAGGACACCGGTCATATGCTCGGCCTCGATATGGGGGTTGGCTGCCATGAATCGCAGCGGATAGACGGTGGCGCCCTTGCGTAGGATCCCCGCGTCGTCGCGGATGCTGAACTGATGCAGATGCCAGATACCTTCGGCCAGCATCCGCTCGTGGATCCATCGGTTGGCATGGTTGACCAGCTCGATGGCGGAGACATGATCGGTAGCGTTGGCATAGCTGACCGGTAGGTAGAGGAACGCGACCGCGAGCAGGTCCGGCTCATGCAGTCGAATCGTCCGCGGACAGRCATCGACCAGCGCGGCGAACCGCTGCGCGTTCGCAACCCGCTTCTCAGCCATCGCYGCGAGCCCTGTTCTGCCGTGCGTGCGCATCAGCATCCACAACTTCAACGACAGCCAACCCTTGGTACCGACAAACGGCGTCACCTGCCCGAACGCGAAATCCTCCTGCATGATCAGATCCGAGTAGCTGGCGATCGTTCGCAGGCTTGCTGGCGTGCGCACCAGCAACGCGGACAGCGCATGGGGCACGGCCATGACCTTGTGCGGGTCCACCGTCACGCTGTCAAACCCGGAAATTCCAGCAATCTTGTGACGGAGGTGATCGCTGAATGCGCAGAGCAGCCCCCAGCAGGCATCTGCGTGCAGCCAGATCCGTTCGTCGGCCGCGCGGGTGACATCGTGCACGCCTTGGAGGTTCTCGATCGTCTGAGTGCKACTGTCGCCGGCGTAGGCCACCACAGCCATCACTCGGCCCTGGTTCTCCGCAAGAGCCCGTTCCAATTTCGCCAGGTCGTAGCGGAAACCCGCAGTGTCGACCTCGATCAACTGGCTACCAGCGCCAATCCACGCYAGCGCGCTCTTCACACTGTAATGACCGATACCACGGGGAACGACGATCGCGAATCTGCCGGGGTCGGTCACACCACATTCCATCGTGCCAGGCGCCGCGTGCTCTCGGGCCAGCATCATCGCGACCGTGTTGCTCATCGTCCCGCCATGGGCGATGACACCACCGACATCCCACACCGTCATCACATCCTGCACGGGAGGGTTGGTGAAGCCGAGCAACTCGCGCAGCCACCGCAAGACGGTGATCTCGATGAAGGTGGCGCTCGGCGAGTCGAAGCTCTGGTTGATCAGGTTCTGCTGGGTGAACAGCGCGAGCACGCCGCCCGCGAGCGCGGCAACGTCGTCGCCTGTATCCCCGAAGCCCAGGAAGCGTGGACTCGCCTCGTTCTTGCACAGAGGCAGCACGGTGTCCGTGAACTCAGCCAGGACCTCCTCAATGCTGCTGGTGTAGTCCGGAAGCTCCGACAACAGCAGGTCGCGGATCTGGGTGGGAGGCAGCCGGGCGCGGTAGATCTCTGGCTGGAGCTTGAAGTCAAACCCCAGCTCCAGCGCGTCTGCYAGCACGCGGCGGGCTCTGCTCTCATTGGGTGACGTAGCCGGACTTCCCGCCGAGAAGATCGCCGAGGGAGCTTCCACCGTCCTCCTCACCAAGCCAGCACCTAGAAGACACAGACCATCACTATCAGTGATGATGATGGTCGTCATACTAATCGAGACTTCCCACAGCTTCCAGGCATTTCCCGCACGTCACCCGCACCCCTCCGAGGCCGGAACTGCGCCGACAGGCACAATGGGTGCCGTGCCGATCCCCACCGCCCAGTACGAACCGTGGATGCGTCGTGCTCTCAARCTGGCCACGACCCTCCCTGACCCCGGAGCCGACGACCCGCCGGTCGGGGCAGTCATCTACGGACCGGACGGKACCGAGATCGCGGCAGCACATCACGACCGCGAACGCACCGCGGATCCCACCGCCTACGCCGAGATCCTCGCGCTCCGCCAGGCAGCCCAGGCGCTCGGAACCTGGCGCCTCACCGACTGCACCCTCGTAACCACCCTCGAACCAGGCACCATGTCTGCCGGYGCGATCGTCCTCGCCCGCATACCACGCCTCATCATCGGCACCTGGGACAAATACAACGGCGCGGTCTGCTCCCTCTGGGACGTCRTGCGCGACCGTCGTCTCAACCACTTCGTTGAAGTCATCCCCGACGTGCTCAAGGACGAGTGCGACGCCTTGCTCGACTCCTACCTCGACTCGCCGAGCAACCTCGCCCGAGGCTGATCGACTGAGCCGACAACTCTCGCCGTCCCGGCGCGCCGATCAGACACCCCTTGGTCGTCGCGCAAGATCGCTGTGCAATTTGYGTGCCAGCGCGTGTAGTCACAATGGACCAGTCGGTTGGGGTCATTGATCGCTGGCATGCCGCCCAGTGGCACAGCGTCGCAGGTCAGCCCTTGGTAGGCCAGCGGGGCTTGACCTCGGCCGCGATCGTGATCAGCCGGCTCCCCACCCGGAACCCGMCGTTCACTACGCCCACAAAGCAGCGTGATCTCAGGCACAAACTCTTCGGGCTATTTGTCTTGAATGCCGTGAATGTCGACTTGCGGTTCTGTGTGTCGTCGGACCCCCCGCTCGTCTGCCAGGGGGAATGCGGGTGGGCGGCGCGGATTTTGGGCGTTGGTACAGGTCAAGCGTGTCTGACGCCCACCCGAGGTGTTCTGGATTGGCGTCGTGGGTGGGGTTCTCCCGAGGTCGTGTGCGGGGTATCGGAGGGTGGCCTGTTGGTGGTTTGGTCTCGGTCACGATCGGGGTAGCTTTCTGGGATCGTGTCGATTGCTGCCGGTATGAGGTCTTGTTGGTGCAGTTGTACCCGCGGTGCCGTCCCGTGTCCGCCACGCCTGCTGCTGAGCGTTCACGGGACGCCGGCTCACCGCCGCCGCGGGTGGCCCGTCCAATCGGGCGTTTCCTGTCGTACGGGTCTACCGGGATTGCGGTCTCGGTCAGCGCCTGGTCAGCCGGGCGGTTGCCGGCCTCGCCCGCCGACGAGGACGTGTGCCCTCGCGCGGCGGCCTGAGCGGGGCGCCGCGGGTCCCGATGTCCCGGCCGGCGTAGCCGCCTGGCGCGGACGTGCCTGTTGCGGTCGGAGGCCGGTAGTCGTCGCGTCGGTCGCGGCATCCCTCGCGCCCGGTCGGGCGGTCTGGCGTGGTGGGGACGGGCCTGCGCGCGCACCTCCGGCACCGACGGGCCCGTAGTGGCGCCTGCGCCTCCTGGTAGCCCCGCCTGTACCGCCGTGCTCCCGTCGTCCGCTCCGCCCGTCTGCAAGCCCGTCCYGCTCTTGGGAGACGCCTCCGCGTGATCACGAATCCTCCGCAGCAACGCCATCTCGGCCGCCGTACCTACGCCCGACCTGCCACCCGCACCGCCACCGGATACGACCACCTGCTCGGGTTGGCCCGCCACCTCACTGCCCGGGACCGGTGGATCACCCGCATGATCCATGAGYATCGGGTCCTGACCACCCACCAGATCGCCCAGCTCGGCTGGACGTCGCGCCGCGCGGCGAACATTCGGCTGCTGGAGCTGTACCGCTGGCGCGTCCTGGACCGTTTCCAGCCACTGGCCGTGAGTGGCCTGGCGCCCATGCACTACGTCCTCGACGTCGCCGGCGCGGCCGTGCTCGCCTACGAGGATGGCGTGGACCCGAAGAAGACCGGCTACCAGCAMGACCGGGCGAAAGGCATCGCCCATTCCCTGCACCTGGCCCACCGGGTCGCGGTCAACGAGGTGTTCACCAGCCTCGTGTACCACGCCCGCCAACCCGACACCGCCGGCACACTGACCGCCTGGTGGTCGCAGGAACGCTGCGCCGAGCACTTCGGCGACATCGTCCGTCCCGACGCCTACGGCCGCTGGACCGAACGCGGCGCCGAGGTCGAATGGTTCCTCGAACTCGACTACGGCACCGAAGCGATGCGCCGCCTCGCGGCGAAGCTCCTCGACTACCAGCAGCTCGCGACCGCAACACGGATCACGACCCCGGTCCTGTTCTGGTTTCCCACCAGCCGCCGTGAGACCGCGGCCCGCCAGGCTCTGACCCGCGCCCTGGGTGACCTTGACCGGCCCGCGCTGGTGCCTGTCGCGACGACCGCGGCCGACCTCACCGCACCGGACGACCACCTGGACCCCACCCTCGTCCGCTGGCTTCCCCTGACCCCGGCCCCGGCCGGTCCCGGCCGTTTCGCGCTGCACCAGCTCGACCAGCTCTGGCCCGACCGTTCCGCCCCCGCCCCCAAGACTGAGGACGCCGATGTCCCGGACAAGCCGGGACGGCTGCGCCCACCCCAGCCCATGCCCCCGACCGGCCTGCACGGGCAGCACACCGCCGCCTGATTCCTGCTGTCACGACGGTCCCGTCGCGCGTCCCCCCGTGACCGGGCGCGCGGCGGGACCGTTGCCGTTTCCGGGGCCATCGGGTCCGGGCCGCAGCCCGACCTCGCGGTCTGCGGCCTGGACGGTCGGGGTCTCACCCGCCCCGCATGGGGGATGAAGGGGCGGGTCCGACCCGCCCCCGGCCTGCGGCCGGGGTGCCAGGCAGGTTCGCGTCGCGCGGACGGTCGGGCCGTACCCCACCCGTATTTCGAGTGTGAGGCCGACGCAGACCTCGCCACATCCGACGGACGAGAGGACCTGGGCCGTGAACACCGACACCTGGACGCTGGTCGAGGACATCACCAGCCGTGTGCAACACGCCGTCCGCGGCGGCGACTACCCCGCGATCCTGGGCTTGCACGGCACCCAGAATCTGGTCCTCACCGACCGGCCCTATCTGATCAGTTGGGCGACGGCGCTCGCGTTCGAGATCCGCGCCGCCGCGCACRCCCAGAGCAACGCCACCCACCGGTGGGTCTTCGCCGTCCCCCAGGTCTGGTACGAGGACGGCGACCTCATCGAGGCCAGGCCCCTGTTCACCGCACCCGTGCAACCGGACGAGCAGGAAGCGATCACCTGGATGAGCTGCGACGACACCGACGGCATCGACTACGGCCGCGTCCCGTTCACCCGCCGCCCAGGCGGTGAACCCGTCTTCGACGATCCCGAGTACTTCACCAGCCCCGTCCGGCCTCTCCAGCGCACCCCGGGCGCCGCGCTGCACCGCCTGCTCACCGCGGGCATCCCCGACCTCGCCTCACACCTACCCGCCACCCCTGACCCCCACCATGGCCCGCCGTACCAGCACCGCCGCTCGCCCCGGGCAAGGTCCGAGTCCGGGCCTTGCGGCGGGTTCGGTCCGGTCCGGGTCGGGACCCGGACCGGCGGCAGCCGACGACCGGTCCGGACCCGGCGCGGGATGTGACAGCGACCATGAGCAGCAGAACCGACCGGGACGAACGCAGGTCCGCCCGCCCGCTGGGGACCACGTCCCAGGACATGCGTCCACGCCGCCGTTCCCGTGACCGGGTCAGCGGCAGTAGCTGCGGGCAGCAAGGCATGCGCGTGGACACGGCCTCACTCCCGAGTGGCTATGTCATCGACTCTGGGCACCTTTTGTCGGTGAGTGCCGACCGCGACCGATGCGGGCGTCGGAGGGTGTCGGCGAGTTCGGGCACGAGTGGTCCGGTGACTCGCTGGACGTTCGCGAAGCTGCGTGGGCCGCTCTCAGTTCATGATGTTCTGAGTTCAGGTTGAGCTGTACTCTCGGGTCGTGGCGACGATCGCTTCGGACATTGAGGTACTGGCGCGGGTCGGCCGGGCGTTGGCTGATCCGATCAGGGCCCGGCTGCTGCTGGCTCTGCGAGACAGCCCGGCGCATCCGGCTGATCTGGCGGAGGCGATGGGGATCTCCCGGAGCCGGCTGTCGAACCATCTGGCCTGTTTGCGCGGCTGCGGTCTGGTGGTCGCGGTTCCGGTCGGTCGGCGGACCCGCTATGAGCTCGCGGATGCCCGTCTCGGTCGTGCGATCGACGAGTTGCGGGCGGCGGTCATCGCCCTGAGGCAGGACACTGGCTGCCCGGACGCGGCGGAGAAGGGCTGCTGCTGAGATGGCCGTCTCGCTGCCGTGGGGTCCGTCGCCGGGYCGGCGTGACCTGCTCGCCCGGCGGATCCGGCTTCTGGTCGGGGTCACGATCGCCTATAACGTCGTCGAGGCCGTCGTCGCGTTGACGCTCGGCGCGGCGGCGTCGTCCACCGCGCTGATCGGTTTCGGTTTGGACTCGGTCATCGAGGTTTCCTCCGCGGCGGCGGTGGTCTGGCAGTTCTCCGCCTCCGATCACGCTGTGCGGGAGGCGCGGGAACRCCGCGCGCTGCGGATCATCGCGGTGTCGTTCGTGGCGCTCGCGGTCTATGTCACGGTCAACGTGGTGCGGTCCCTGACCGGCAGGCAGGACGCGGACGGTTCGGTGCCGGGGATCGTCCTGGCCGCGGTGTCGCTGGCGGTGATGCCGTTCCTGTCCGCCGCGCAGCGCCGGACTGGCCGGGAACTCGGTTCCGCCTCCGCGGTGGCGGACTCGAAGCAGACCCTGCTGTGTACCTATCTGTCCGCGGTCCTGCTCGCGGGTCTCCTCCTCAACGCCACCCTCGGCTGGTCCTGGGCGGACCCTCTCGCAGCTTTGGTGATCGCGGTGATCGCGGTGAAGGAAGGCCGTGACGCGTGGCGCGGCGACGTCTGYTGTCCCACCCCGCCGCCGTCATCCGTCCCCGGGGCCGGTGGGCAGCCGGCCAGGTGCGGATGCGCACCGGGCTGCGTCTGTTGCGGCTGACGCTGCTCCTGGCACTCAGGGGCCGGGTCGTTCAGTGAGTGTCGGCGGTGCGGGCGCGGGTCTGCGCGAGGCGGTAGGAGTCGGTGCCGGTTTCGAGGATGGTGCCGCAGAAGGTGAGGCGGTCGACGATGGCGGCGCAGAGGCGGGGGTCGGTGAACGTCTTGGTCCAGCCTCCGAAGCTTTCGTCGAAGGCGATCGCGACGCTGGCTTTCTCCTCGCGTTCAGTCAGACCTGGAAGAGGAGTTCGGAGCCACGCCGGTCGAGCGGGAAAAGAGCGGAAACGCCTGGCGGGCGTGAAAGAATGACCGGCGACGCATCGACCTCCCCACCGCTGGACCGGCCGGCCGGCTGTGATGCCCAGCGGCCTTCAGGCACGCGGTTGTAGGAATCGGCTAAATAAGAACGAGCAGTCATATCGGCGCGCTTCGGGCGGGTAAGCAGTCCGCGAGCGCCTCCAGGCAGCCCAGCCGCGCGGCGGCGTACGGACAGCGAGTTGCCAGCGATCTAGCCAGCGAGGCGTTCGTGCTGGTCAGACGTCGTGCTCAAAGAGATCTACCGTTACGTCTCGCGCCGTGCCCATGCCGGCGCCGGAGATCATCCTCCACCAATCCCCCCAACGGCAAACCCCCTTCCCATCCGCTGGCGACACCGGTAGCCACAGTGGTCACCTATTTGAGCCGCTACCCCCCAGAAGCACAGCGGCGCAGGTCAGCGCCTATACTGCACGACCCAAGCACCGCCCGACTTGGCTCCCCAGGAGCCTGGATGATAGTCGGATGGCCGCTGCTGGCGTGCGTGCTGTGCCGCGGTCTGCGGGGACCTGCGAACAGACTCTTCTCCCCACTATTCCATTTCCTGGTCGTATTTCATTGCATTTCCCCGGGTTGCATTCCTCTGCTTTCGCCTTTCGCTGCCCCGTCTTTCTATCTCTTGGGGTCGTCGTCTCGTTTCGATTTTTCCGGCAACAATCCACAGAAAGGTCTCTGACCTGCGAAAACGCGATCCAAGAAATCCCCAGAAAAAGCGGCCGGAGGTATTGATTTCACCGCCCGGGAGAGGGATTATTAGATATCGGCAGTTGCGCGCGGCGCGCGACGCCAAATCCCCCCTCTTTCCGTGTGGAGACTTTCATGTCGCATGCGTTCTTTTCCCGCGAGATTCCGTCGACCGTTCCCGCTGAAGCCGCCACCCGCGAGGACATGGCGCGCGTCACCGAAGCCGACTGGGCGGCGATCGTCACCCACGCGCACCGGTACTGCTGGAAGGTCGACGGCTCACGGTCCCGCAAGCGGGCCGACCGCAGCGCCACCATCACCCGCGACGGCCACGCCGCTTACGGCACCGATGACGTGTCCGACGACATCGCCCACGACGCGGTCCTGATCTACGCACGCAGGCTCGGGATGATCATCCGGGGCTGTGTMGTTGCCTCCATCGACGTCACCACCCGCGAAGCCGACCGGTGGCAGTACCAGCCCCACGACGCGGACATGTTCCTTGTCGACCGTGCCACGATCCGCAGCTGGGCGGTCACGGACGCCGCGCAGCGCAACGGCTACCGTCCCACGCGCCGTGACACCAGCCCCGAAGAGCTGGAGACGCAAGCGGAGCATCTGGCCGCCGTGACCTACCTGTCCGGAGTCAGCCACGTGGTGTTCGCGGCAGCATGGGGAGACGGACGGGACTTCCCGATCCTGCGGCGGGTCATCGCCGTTGCCGGCGCCGCCGAGGATCTGGGACGTACCGGCGTGTTCGCCATCGTCGCCCAGCAGATCTACGGCGGAAAGTACGGATCACGCCGCTCCGTGATCAAAGTCCGTGACGCCGCACTCGCGGAAGCACGCGAACTCACCGCCCGCTGCGACAGCATCCGCGACGCTCTCACCCACCACGACCGGCACCGACGCACCACCACCGACTGACACCACCCCAACCCCCGGAGCCTCCGAGCACACCGCTCGGAGGCTCCACCCATATCCGCAGAACGCCACCACCCCCGCCCGCCGTAACGACGGTCCGGCCCGTCCACCGCTACCACCGGTCCCGCACTGGCTCCGCCGGTCCCGCCGGAGCCGATCTCGGTTCGTCTGTCCCGCCGGCCGTGCCGGTGCCGCTGACTCCGCTGGTCCCACCGGCCAGTCTGGCCGCGCGTCCAGCTCCGGCCGTACCGGACGCGCAGGTGGCGCCGGTCCTGCCGGTGGTGTCGGTTCCTCGGTTCCCGCCGATCCTGACCGGTCATGCCGCTCAGCCTCCGACCCCGCGCCGGTCCGCCTGGCGGCGCGCTTCAGCTCCGGCCGCGCCGGTCCCGCTGGTGCTTGGGTCCGGGTTCCTGACCCGTAGGGCATGGCGGCCGACGAAGATCGCTGTGCAGGTCGGATGYCCCCGCGCGTGTAGTCACGATGGACTGGCCCATGTGGACCAATGATCGCTGGCACTGGCCGCGTTGGTCACAGCGTCGCAGGTCAGCCCCCTGATACCACTGGACACACCGGAGGCGCTGATTGCACGTGTCCGCTGTGACGTCGCATCCTGTCCAGAGGGGCCGCGCTACCGGCACGGTGCCGGCGCGCCGCCCAGGCCGCTGGCCGTTCACCGCGTGCCACCGTCACGGCGCGGGCAACGGCGCCCCCGTGACGGTGGCACTCTCGTGGATGACTCTTCCCCTGCCACGCTCGGCCCGCGCAAAAGAGACGCCGGGGAAGGCGGTTCCACACGCCAACATGGCTCTTGGTGGCCATAGCGGGCAGATACGCCGAACCCCCGGCGTCGTCTGCGGGGGCTTCGCCGGTGGTGTGGGCTACCGGGGATCGTTCAGGTCACGCCACACGATCCGCACCCGCTGAACATCATCACCCTCCACGGTGCCGTTGCCCCCGACGATCACACCGTCGATCAGTTGCGTGAGGATCACCCGCTTCGCCGCGATGTCCTCGCCCAGCGCGTCCCAGCCCGCGGCGCCGTCCACGGGCAGCGTGGCGCGCCGTCGCGCGCTGGTGTACATCCGGGTCTGCGCCTCACGGATCTGCCGGCCGATGGCCTTGTGAGCGTCGTCGTAGGCGTCGTCCTCCATCTTCCCGGACGCCCACCGGTCCGCCAGCGCGCTCTTGCGGGCCTCCAACGTCGCCAGCTCAGCGGCCACCGGGTCCGCCGTCGCGGCAGGCTGGAGAACCAGCGCGTCAAGGCGCTCCCGCACGGCCAGGCCCACCAGGCCGACCAGGAAGCTCTCCCCGATCCGGACCTTGGCCGCACAGCGGCCGTCGCGGCGCTGGCAGTACAGCCGCGTGCCGGTCGCGCCGTTCCCGGTCAGCTTGTGCCCGCAGGACGCGCAGTAGACGAACCCGGCCAGCACCCGCCGGACCTTCTCCGCGTCGGTGTTGGTCCGCCGCGYCGCGTCGGTCAGGATCGCCCGGAMCTGCTCCCACGTCTCGACATCCAGGATCGCCGGCCACTGCGCCTCACCCATGACCGCGATGGCGCCCGTGCTGCGCCGGGACCTCCTCGTCTGATAGCCACGCATCCCGATCAGACGCGGATTGACCATCAACTCCTTGAGAGTGGTGGCATCCCACGCCCGGTACGGGCACGGGCAGTCCACCCACGCCCGACGGCCCTTGACGTTGTTCACGCAGGCCGCCCGGTGGGCTTTCGTCACGGTCGGGACCCCGGCCGCGTTGAGGGCGCGCGCGATGCTCCCCAACGGCACGCCCGCGAGGATGTCAGCGGCGATCCGGCGAATCGTTGCCGTCTCTTCCGGAATGACGGCGTGGAAGTCCCGCACGGGCCTGCCCAGATGGTCGGTAGCCACCACCGGCCCGTAGCCGAACGCCCTACGCCCGCCGTGGTGGCGGCCCTGCTCTGCCCGCTGCTTGGCCGCGCGGGATACCCGTTCCGCCGTGCGCTTGGCCTCCGCCCGGTCGATCGCTCCCATGAGATCGACCATGAGATAGCCGTCCGCCGTGGTCGGGTCAGCCTCCGAACCTCGCACCGGGATGATCCGGATTCCCTTGGCCTCGAACAGGTCAAGGACACGAACCCGGTCCTTCGCCGATCGAAAGAACCGGTTCGACGTCCACGAGATCACCGCGTCGATCTCACCGGCGGCAGCCATGACCAGGATGCGCTCGAACTCCGGCCGGTAGTCCTTCGTGGCCGACAGATCGTTGTCGGTCAGCACGTCGATCAGGTCGATGTCGTCCCGCCGRGCGGCATGATCGCGGATGTCCTCATCCTGGCGGGTGACCCCGGCTTCCAGCCCTTCGCGGTCATCGGAGATCCGCCGATACCCGATCGTGCGCAACATGCGAACCACTCCAGAACCGTACGCGGCGTCCTGAGTGTCCGACCAGAGCGTGACATTGGGTATCACGCGGCCACGCTCCCCAGTTCCTGACCGCACTTCGCGCAGCGGGACTGATCGAAGATGGTGGGCAGGTGGGGGCAGGGAACGAGCGTCAGCCGCTGTCCGGGCGGCCACGCCCGGCACGTGAGCGCAGACCGATCAAACGGCCTGTAGTAGACGATGGCCCCGCCCTCATCCAGACGGGAGATGTAGTCCACCCAGCCCAGCGGCGTAGCCATCCCGACCCGGACGTCGGCAACATCAACCGTGACCGGCCCATCKTCATCTGGGGCCGTCGCCCGGTCGGGGGCCTCGCCAGGCTCGGCACCGRGCACCGTCCGGCCCGCGTCGGTCAGGACGTATGCCAAGATGGTCACGGTGCCGCCGTGCAGGCTCAGGTCTCCCGCCGGCTCCCGKACCACCCAGCCGCGATGCTCGATCGCCTCGAACGTGTTCCCAGCGACACGGACAGGGCCGCTATCCCGCTCTCCGTAGTAGCCGTGACCGAAGCTGTCGGCCCGGTAGTACAGAACACTCGCGTGGGCGAAGGTCAGCGCGCGGCGCTGAGGGTCCGACAGTCGCGGGGCCTTACTCGCATGTGCGTCCATAGGATGGACGGATCGTTGTCGACATAGAGAATCCGCGATTCCGGCGCGACCTCATGTAGGTTCGGCGCGGTCGGCAGCCCGGTACCGATATCCAGGAACTGCCGGATGCCGTGCTCCGCCGCCAGGACGCGGGCCATCCTGACCATGAAGTTCCGGTTGGCCCGCATGGACGTGGGTAGGTTGGGCATACTCCTGGTGAACTCCGCGGCCRCAGCCCGGTCCGCCGGGAAGTTTTCCTTGCCGCCGAGTATGTAGTCGTAGACCCGCGCCGAGTGCGGAACGTCGCTCTTCAGGTCGACGTTCGGCGGCGCCCAGTCCGGCACCACCGAGCCGTGGGTCCACCCGGCGTTGTCACCTTTGGCCACGACTCCCCCTAGCTCTGACAGCGCCCATACACAGACGCACTGATTATTTCTCCCAGACTCTCCCATGACCCCGTAATGGCGGCATCGGATGGGGTCGGGGAGTGACGTCCTCGGGGAGTGTTGCCTCCTGGGATCCTGGGCATGCCTGGCCCCCTCGGCCCGCCTTCGGCCGCCCCGGGCTCCGGGGGCGGACACCGGATGGAGATCATCGTCTCGTGAGCACCGAGCTGATCGATCTGTCGGTACCCATCGTGACCGGCATGCCCGTCTACCCGGGGGATCCCGAGGTCGACGTGTCACCGGCACTGACCACGGCCGAGTCCGGCGTCAACGTGCAGCGCCTGCACCTGGGATCACAGACGGGCACGCATGTCGACGCCCCCTTCCACATCGACGACTCGCTGCCCAGGCTTGACGAGGTTCCGCTTCAACGTTTCACCGGACCCGCGGTTCTGCTGGACGCGCGGGGCTACGGTCCACAGGCGGCGATCGGCCCGGAGGTGCTATCAGGCCCCTTTACCCGCCCGTTTCCTCACGATGTCGTCGTCCTCATCGTCACAGGATGGTCCGTCCACTGGGGCCACGACGGGTACCTACGACATCCCTATCTCGCGCCGGACACCGCGCGGGCCCTCGTCAACGCGGGTGTCCGGACGGTCGGTATCGATGCGCTCAGCGTTGATCGAACACCCGGACCGGGCCAGGATGTCAGTCTCGCGGCCCACCGGATTCTGGGTGGGGCCGGTGCCGTCATCGTAGAGAACCTGACCAGTCTCGATCGACTTCTCACCGCCCGGGCGAACGGACGGCCCATCCACATCGTCCTGTTCCCGATTCCGCTCGCCGGAGCCGACGGTGCCCCGGTCCGGGCAGTCGCAAGCGTCGGCCCCGCGGATCAGCTCCCCACCGCGTGCCGTCGCAGCAGCGGGTCGAGTTCGCCGGACGTGTCCCCCACGACGTTCCCGCCCGCCGGTGACGCATCGGCCGTCGGCCCGGCCGGCGTCGCCGTACCCGAGGGCATGATCCCGGTGGGAGCCACCAGCCCACCGTGCGTCCCCGGGGGGTTCACCTGTACCCGGCCGGGACGTGAGGTGGTCGAGCGCGTGCCCACGCGGGGCGCGGACCGGATGGCCGGCCGGGCCGAGGCCACGTCCACACCGACGACACCGTCCACACCGACAACACCGTCCACACCGACAACACCGTCCACACCGTCCACACCGTCCACACCGGTCTCGCCGTAGCCCGTCTCGGGGTACTCGGYGAACCGGGCGAGATCGTCCTCCTCCGCGCCCTCGTCCAGGCCTGGCTGACCAGCCGCCAGAGCGCCGAGGTCGATCGTCTCGGCGCAGGCGATCGCGAGCTCCTCGTCGGTGAGCTCCTCCACCGGCTGCTGGCCAACCCGCTCCTCCAGGGAGTCCGGTCCCGGCTGACGCTGCCGGTAGGCGAAGGAGGACCCGATCGGGGGCCGTCGGCGCCGGGCGGCCCGCTCGGCCTCGATCCGCCGGTCCATCGCCGCACGCGCGGTGGCCAGCCGCCGCTCAGTCTGCGCCGACCGGCGAAGATGAACGAGGTACGCGCCGAGTACGGCATCAACGAGGAACTGCCCGGCGATCCACAGCCCGCCGAGGACGGCGGCCAGCACGATGCTCACCGCAAGCAGGACGAGCAGGACGAGCAGGCGCTGCCGACGCACCCGCATCAGGGCGGCACGCTCGGCGTCCGCCCGACGCTCGGGACCGCGCGCAGGAACATCCACCCGCGGATCGTCGGGGTGCGCACCCGACCACCGTGGGCGGCCGGGGCACCCGTCCTCCGAGCCCCCGCCCTCCGGATCCTCGCCAGCAGACCCGCCACCGGATAGCAACGCGCCACCGGTCGAAGCGTCCTCGACGATCGGCGTGCCGGCCGCGATGGGCATCCCGGGGACGACCGGCTGCCCGCCGGGGGCTCCGGCCTCCCGGGACGGCTCGGCGGACACCGAATCCCCGAGCTCCGCGAGGTCGACCGGTCCATCGAAGAATTCCGCGTGCGACATTCCCGTTCCTCCCACGGTGAAGACGCCGCCATGATCGCCGCCGAAACGATCGACGACGGCACCGCCCCGGCCGGGCGGCCGTCGGGAGAGCACCCGCATCGCAACCGTGAAACGCTCGGTGGACCGCTGCTGCGCCGTCGTGTCGTGACGGCGCAGCCACATCGGGATCAGCACGAACCCCCAGACCGCGACGATCGCCACCCAGATCAACGCGCTCATCGGATCACACCTGCACGACCCTGGTCGCTCCCATCATCGACCACCATGATCCCGCCCGCCCCCATACTCCCACCCGCTCCTGTGGTTACGTTGTCAATCTCGCGGGATCTGTGGTCTCCGTGGTGTTCGCCGTTATCGTGGGGAGGGAACGCCGCGGGAAACGCGTCCCACCCACCACCCACTGGATGCGCACCATCCGCGGCGAGCGCGGCGGGTGCGGGCGCTCTGACCATGAGGAGCCTCTTCTCGACACCAACGATTGCGATTTCGTAGTCGACGCTAGTGAGCGAAATCCACGTGGTCACCGACCCGGAGCCCGCGTGTCGCATCCGCAACCGGATGGGCGATGGTGGATGTGTGGTCGTCAAAACGCACCGTGGCACCCCACCAGAACCGCGCATGGCCTATGGAAGCCCTCGTAGAGAGCATCGGCATCCGGTCAGGACCTTCACTTTGTCACCGGATTGAGATCCGGAACGACGGGCGGTGACTAGAAGGGACTACATCCGGTAACCGACACCGTCCCGGTGGCGGAGTGGAACGTGTCACGCAAGCCATGGATCCAGGCATCGTTCTCAGGCGCGGCGGCACCGTCGGGCACGGCACCGTCCGGGCACGGCACCGTCCGGGCACGGCACCGTCGGGCGGCGCGGCGGCCGCTCAGGGCCGGCTGTACCGGGTCTCCCGCCAGCGGTGCACCAGGCCCTCGGGGACGTCCTCGGTCGTCAGCGCGAATCCGATGTGGTCGTGGTAGCGGCCGTCGATGGCAAGGAAGTGCCGGTGCAGCCCCTCCTCGCGGAAACCGAGCTTCGCGAGCACCCGCCGGCTCGCGGCGTTCTCCGGGCGCACATTCGCTTCCACCCGGTGCAGCCCGACCGGCCCGAAACAGTGGTCGACGACGAGCGCGAGCGCGGTCGGCGTGATGCCTCGACCGGCGTACTCGCTGTCGATCCAATAGCCGACCTGAGCGCTGTTGAACGCCCCGCGCACGATTGTGGACACGGTCACCTGACCGACGAGCCGCCCCTCGAAGGTGATCGCGAACGGCAACGTGGCGCCGAGCCGGGCCTGCTGGCGCAGGCGGTGCCACATCTGACGGTAGATCGAGAGGGTCTGGCGCTGCGCCCAGGTCTCGCGGACCATCATCACTCCGGGTGGGGTCGCCTCCCACGGCGCCAGCCAGTCGGCGTTGCGCAGCCGCACCTCGACCCACGTGGAGGCGTCACGCAGACGAAGCGGCCGCACCTGGACCCGTCCGTCAGTCAGGACTGCCGGCCAACCCGGAGCTCCCACCGTCGCGCCCTATCCGGCGTCAACGGCATCGACGGCAGCGGCATCGACGGCAGCGGCATCGACGGCAGCGGCATCGACGGCAGCGGCAGGGCCCGCGGACCCCGCGGCCGGGTGCCCGTGGTCGTCGGCTCCGCGCAGCTGGGCGACGGCATGACCCACCACCCCGGCCAGCACGCCCAGCCCGTCGCGTACCCCACCGGTCGAGCCGGGCAGATTCACCACCAGGGTGGCGGCGACGGTTCCGACGAGCCCACGGGAGAGCATCGCCGCCGGCACGGTCTCCCGACCCGCCGCGCGCAGCGCCTCAGCGAGTCCGGGCACGGCCCGCTCAATCACCTCGCGCGTCGCCTCGGGGGTGACGTCGCGGGGACCGAGGCCGGTGCCACCGGTGCTCACCACCAGGTCCACTCCGTCGGCGACGGCGGACCGCAGCGCCGCGACGATCTCATCCCGCCCGTCCGGGACGATCGTCGCCGCGCCCACCTCGAAACCGAGCTCGACGAGCCCGGCGACGAGCAACGGGCCCGACCGGTCGGCATAGATCCCTCGGTACGCCCGGTCGGAGACGGTGATGACCCGGGCCCGGGCACCCGCGGGAAGGTGGCGCCTGCCACTCATTCCGCGGACCCCGCGTCCGGCGGGGGGTCGGCATGCCAGTCTCCGGAGCGCCCCCCGGTCTTCGCGATCACTCGCACCCCGGTCAGCTCCGCGGCGGGATCCACCGCCTTGACCATGTCGTGCAGCGTAAGCCCGGCGACGGCGACGGCGGTCAGCGCCTCCATCTCGACGCCGKTCCGGTCCGCCGTCCGGACGGTGGCCATGATCACCACACCGTCGTCCCGTACGTCCAGCTCGACCGTGACGCCGGAGATCGCGATGGGATGGCAGAGCGGAACGAGATCGGGCGTGCGCTTGGCCCCCATGATCCCTGCGACCCGGGCGACTGCGAGGGCGTCGCCCTTCGGTAGCCCCTGCCCGCGCAGCAGCGCCACAACCTCGGGAACGACCCGCAGCATCCCGGTGGCGGTCGCGGTACGGACGGTGACGTCCTTCGCCGACACGTCGACCATGCGGGCCGCGCCGCGATCGTCGACGTGGGTGAGCCGGGCGGCGGTCACCGGGCCGCCGATCCGGCGGCCCGGGGCACGGCCGCGTTCCCCCGGCCGGCTTCGGCCCGCGGGCCGAAGCCGGCCGGGGAAGCCGGATCCGGGGCATCGACGTCCGCAGTGTCCGCAACCACCCAGGCCATGCCGGAGAGAATGGCCCCCGATGCGTCCGGGAGCAACAACGCCGGCAGCCGGCTGCCCGCCGGCACCTCGGTAACCCCCTCGGGGATGATCAGCAGCGCCTGCGCTCCCGCCAGCGAGGTGAGCTGATGTGACCCCTGCCCGCCGGCCAGATGGGCGACGGTGGCGGGTTCCAGGCGCCTACCGTCCCCGCTCCGCTCCAGCCCCACCCTCGGGAAGGACCTCTTCCCGAGGGGGGAACGCAGGTCGGATCCGACGGTCACGACAATCCGCGGGAGCCCGGTGCCGGCGAGACCGCGCATACGTTGCAGGGCCGGGCGGACGAACAGCTCGAACGAGATGAGGGCGCTGACCGGGTTCCCCGGCAACGTGAAGACGGGCACACCGTCGACCAGGCCGAAACCCTGCGGCTTGCCCGGCTGCATCGCGACCCGATCGAACCGGACAGTCCCGGTCCGCGCGAGCACCTCCTTGACGACGTCATATGCCCCGACGCTGACGCCACCGGTCGTCACCACAGCATCCACGTCGGGAAGCACCCCGTGCAGGGCTGCTGCGAAGGCGTCCGGCTCGTCGRGCACCCCGGCCAGGCGGCGTACCACCGCGCCGGCCTCCCGTGCCGCGGCGGCGATGCCATGGCTGTTCGAGTCGACGATCTGCCCGGCGCCCAGCGGTGTACCGACCTCGACAAGCTCGGTCCCGGTGGACAGCACCGCCACCCGCGGCCGGGGATGCACCGGCGGGCAGGCCACGTTGACCGCGGCGAGCAGGCTGATCTGCGCGGAGCCGATGATCGTCCCGGCGGGGAGCACCAGGGCGCCCGGGGCGACGTCCTCCCCCGTCCGGCGGATGTGCAGGCCACGGCGCGGCGCCCRCTGGACCGCAACGGTCCGGCGGCCACCGTCGGTCCACTCGAGCTGGACGACCGTATCCGCTCCCGGGGGCAGCGGGGCCCCGGTCATGATGCGTACCGCGGCGCCGGGGAGCAGCGCGGCCGGCGAACCCGGACCCGCGGGGACGTCGCCGATGACCGGTAGGGAGACGGGAGTGGCCGCCGACGCCTCGGCCACGTCGGCGGCCCGGACGGCGTACCCGTCCATGGCCGAGTTGTCGAACCCGGGAAGCGCGACCGTCGCCCGGACGTCCGCGGCGAGCACGCATCCGTGCGCCTCGTCCAGCCTGGCCTGCCGAGCGCGGGTCGGCCGCACCGTAGCCAGGATCCGCTCGAGGTGTTCATCCACCGAAGTCATGGGCGCCCGTCCAATTCTCTGCCCTTCGATGCACCACTCGTCGCACGCCGGGTCCGGCATCACCCAGGCTACGGCCGTCGAAGCCCGGACATCTCTTACCCGCAGTTACCTTCAGGTATTACCCGCAGTTACCTTCAGGTATTACCCGCAGTTACCTTCAGGTAGCTCCAGCGGTCGGGGCGGGGGGCGTCCGCTCCGGGCCTCCCGCTCCGGGCCTCCCAGTCCGAACGGCATGCCGCGACCGCCGGGCGCTGGCCGGTTCCGGGAGCGTTCCGGTCCTTGCCGGAGTCGTCACCGGAGTCGTCACCGGAGCCGTCAAGGCCTACCCGAAGAGAAGCCGGCACATCCCGGCACCCTCAGGCGATGAAGCGGATAAATTTAAGCAATATGGATAAATCAGGACAATGCTGCCTTCGGACCACCGGACGCGACATACTCCTCGATCCACGGGTACAGCTCGGGGCCAAGGTCGGCGCGCTCGCACGCGAGCCGGATGACGGCCTTCAGGTAGTCCACCCGGTCACCGGTGTCGTACCGCCGACCCGTGAAGATCACCCCGTGCACGGGCTCGGCGGCAGTGTCGGTGCCGGCGTCCCCCGCGGCACCGGCCGGTTCGACCGCCCGTAGCGCCAGGATCCGCAGGGCGTCGGTGAGCTGGATCTCCCCGCCCCGTCCCGGCTCGGTCCGCCGCAGGACGTCGAAGATCGTCGGCGAGAGGATGTACCGCCCGATGATCGCCAGATTGCTCGGGGCCTGCGCGACCGGTGGCTTCTCGACCAGGTCACGGATCCGCACGATCCCGTACCGGTCGTCGGCACTGCCGGTGCCGGCACTGGTGCCGACGGACTCCACCGTGGCGACGCCGTAGAGGGAGACCTGGTCCTCGGGCACCTCCATCAGGGCGATGACGCTGCCCCCGAAGCGGCGCTGCACGGCAAGCATCTCCTCGAGCAGCAGGTCCCGCTCGTCGATGAGATCGTCACCGAGGAGGACAGCGAACGGCTCGTTTCCCACGTGCGCCGCCGCGCAGAGCACGGCATGACCGAGCCCACGCGGCGACTGCTGGCGGACCGAGTGGACCTCGGCCAGTTCCGCCGACACCCGGACCCGACGGAGACGAAGATCGTCACCCTTCCGTTCGAGGGCCGCCTCGATGTCCGCCTCACGATCGAAATGATCCTCGATCGCCTTTTTCGTGCGGCTTGTGACAAGCAGGACATCGCGCAGGCCGGCGCGGGACGCCTCCTCGACGACGTATTCGATAGCCGGCCTGTCGACGACCGGCAGCATCTCCTTGGGGACGGCCTTCGTCGCCGGCAGGAAGCGGGTCCCCAGACCCGCGGCTGGAATGACCGCCTTCGTTACTGGCATAGCCGAAACCTTAGTCGGGTCCGTGGACACGGGCACCGTCCACGGCCCCAGCACAGGCAATGCACAGCTCACGGCGGCCGCCGGTCCCGCCCGCCGCCCGCCCGGACATGCGCCGCGGGTCCGAGAACGAGCCCGCGGCACTCCGTGCCACCCGGTCCACCACCGACAACACCCCTACCGGTAACTGACAACACCTCCACCAACAATCGACAAATCACCATCAGTAACTATGGGTGCCACAATTGGTAACCTGCGCTCCCTCCGCCCGACATCACGCCCACGTTCGCGTGCCGTATGCCGCGGCAACCCCCCGCTGGCGGCCAACCTGCGGGAGGCTGTCGGTGTGCAGTGGAATGACCGGCCTCCGGGTGATCTCGACGAAGAGCTCACCGTCGAGCTGACGATCCGTCCGCATCCCGGACCGGTGTCCGGACGCGGGAGTCGGCCAGCGGACCCGGGGCGTGCCCGCCCCCGCCACGACGGTGTCGACCGAACCCCCGGCACCGGCCCCGAGGCCGGCGGCGGCTCCGGGCAGATCGCACCCGCCCTAGTCGGCGGCGCGTCGGCGCTGGGTGAGACGAGCGAGGCAGGCGAGGCCAAGGCTCGCCTGCGGGCCCGGCTACTGGTACAGCGCCGCGCATCCGTGGCCCTGCGTCGGGGCTCGCTGTCCAGGTCGGATGCGTCCCGACTGGCCAACCGCATCCAGCGGCTGCCCGAGGTGGAGGCCGCGCGGTGCGTGGCGGCGTATGTGGGGCTGCCCGGCGAGCCGGACACCGCCGAACTGCTCGATCGACTGCTGGCTCGCGGAGTGYGGGTGCTGTTGCCCGCCCTACGCGCCGATCTCGATCTGGACTTCCGGGAGCACGTCGGAACACTGGTGCCCGGCGCGCTGGGTACCCGCGAACCACCGGCGGCGGCACCCCGTGGGGTTCTCGCCGAGGCCGACGTGGTGATCATCCCGGCGCTCGCGGTCGACCGGACGGGCCGGCGTCTGGGGCGCGGTGGGGGCTCCTATGACCGGGTGCTGGCCCGGGTGGGCGCCGACGTTCCGGTGATCGCCGTCCTGCACGACCAAGAGGTTCTGGATGAGATCCCCATGGAGTCCCACGATCACAACGTGAAGATCATCATCACGCCGAGTCGTACGCTACGGTGCGAACCAACCGATGGCACCGGGGAACATCTCGGGCCCTCTACAAGCTAAAGTTGGCAGTCTCCACGTCAGAGTGCCAACTCCGGGAGGAGCACGTGCCTACCTACCAGTACCGCTGCACCGACTGCGGGCGTKACCTTGAGGCCGTACAGAGCTTCAGCGACGTATCACTGACGGAGTGCCCGGCCTGCGCCGGACGACTTCGTAAAGTGTTCGGTTCGGTGGGCGTGGTGTTCAAGGGCAGCGGCTTCTACAAGAACGACAGCCGGTCCAACTCCTCCGGCGGGTCCACGCAGCACCGCCCCAAGGACKTCGGCGACGCCACGGCCACGGGTKGCAGCAGCGAGGCGACATCCGGGGGGAGCACCAACAGCTCCGTCAGCTCGGACTCGTCGTCCTCGACCTCGTCGGGCGGCACCGCCACGGCCTCCTCGACGACGTCGACTCCGGCCTCCAGCACCGCGGCGGCCTGACCAGCCGCTGGATCCGCCCAAGGCGTCCGGGCATCTCGGCCTGKACGCCTTTGGCATGCCCGGACACCGAGCACCCAGCTCCTCCCCGCCGCGGCTCACCCACCGGCCCCCGGATGCGGTAACCGGGAGATGCCGGCGAGGGTTTCCAGATCTTGCGTCACACCATGACCTTGGAAGCCATCTCTTCAGGCCCGGCTACGGCCAGCCCGGAGTTCGGACTTACTCATCTAACGGAAGCCCTTCCGCCCCACTGGCGGCGTTTTTCGGCCACCCTGAACCGGCCGCGCCACCGGGGTGGCCCGGAGCCGCTGGTRCCGACAGATCTGACCTGATGCGGTGGCCTCGGCCGATGGCCGGGACGCCTACTGTTTGCGCCGCCGATAGTGCTCCACGATCCAGGCGTCTACCTCTCGCTTGCGCCAAACCCGGGTGCCTTTGGSACCGCTACCCATCGGCGCGTTGATGACCTGCAAGGGCGCCGGAAACCGGGAGTCCTTGCGTGTCCAGTAGTCCACCGCCTGGCGAGTGATCTTGAGTTGGAACGCGATGTCCCCGATGCCGACCAACTGCTCACCGTCGTCCACGCGGAACATCGTAACCACTTTGCTCTTCCTCAAGAACCTCGCTAGGGTCTAATTTGCTGAGTAGCAAATAGATGGAGGAGGAAACCATGCCCCCCACCCCGCGCCGCCTGGATGAGGTCCGGGCGCTGTTAGACCGGGACGAGGACTACGACGAAGATCCGGTCGGCGATCCGCCGATCACGGTGAGCCGCTACCGGGCGTCGATACGGGCGCTCCTGGCCGCCCGGGTACCGGAGCCCGGGATACTCGCTTCTGCCTGGTCCCAGCGGGAGACGGATGCCTTCCTGGCGGGAAGCCGGGCGACCCTGCGCCTGGTCGTCGAGATAATCGGGCACGCCCTAGCGGCGGCACCCACCGGAGACGGCAGCGGCGGCGTAGATTGACCGGCGGCGAGCGGGCGGCCAAGCGGCCGGGTGGCCGGGTGGCCGGGTGGCCGCCCGCTCGGTAGCATGCCGGCGGCCATCGGGAAGTAATAAGCACACTCCGGGCAGCCCGCCGAACAACGGCCGGCCCTAACCCGTACCCGGCCGGAGTCCAATCCCGCATCCAATCCTGCAAACGATTCACCCGAAGCACTGTCGGGATCGCGACACCAGACCGCGGCACCAGGCCGTATCCCGCGCCGGGACCTCCGTTGCGAACAACCTGCGCCACACGAGGGGAAGATCATGGGGGCCACAGAGCCGCACGACGACAAGCTGTTCGACGACGAACGCGAGATCGGTTGGGGTGACGAGTCATTGTCCGAGGAAGAGGACCCGGACATCGAACGACTCCTCGCCGATCTTCCACCGCACCACGTCGACCGCTGATCCGKCGGCGAACCCACTCGTCACCACCAGCCCCCGCCACCAGGGCKAGAAAGTGCACCACTCGGCACTTTCCTGGCGCAATTATGGGGCGCCGGGTGCGGTTTGCCAGGAACGATCCGTGCCGGGTACCCAGCCAGCGGGGCGGCGTCCGCGCAGTTGGGCAGGACGTGAACGGGCAACCCGAGCCTGTCCTGGAGGACCCGCGCCGCTGATACCGCACGGGCGGAGAATTCTCACTCACGGTGATGATTGTGGGACGTGTCACVGCCGGGAGGAGCCTCGGTTCGAATTCCAGTCGGCGGTTGGCGCCGGTATCTCACCGAATCCCAATCCGACGACCGGCTCCGGCCCAGGTACCGTAGGGGGGTACCTGGACGGGAAGGCGCGATGGATGCACGGCTACACCAACACCAAGGACGATTACACCGCTCGGCTTCGCCGCATCGAAGGCCAGGTCCGGGGGCTACAGCGCATGATTGCCGAGGACAAGTACTGCATCGACATCCTCACCCAGGTCTCGGCGACGACCCGGGCGTTACAGTCGGTCGCCCTCGGGCTCCTCGAGGACCATCTGACGCACTGCGTGACGCACGCCGCCGCCGAAGGCGGTCCGGTGGCCGACGAGAAGATCCGGGAGGCGTCGGCCGCGATCGCGCGGCTCGTTCGGTCCTGACCACGGCGGTTGYGGTGAAGGCGGTTGCGGTGAGACGACGGACATCGCTTTCGAGGTTCGTCGAGGTCCCCGGGTCGGGTGCTGCGCAGGTCATCCTCGCCTGTTCACCTTCACGGAATATGCCTCCTGGATCTCGCAGGTTACGCCGGACGGCCCCGGACCGGGGCCTGCCKGATGGCGTCGGCCGGGTAGCGTCGGCCGGGTGACGAGCGAGACCGACGGCACCGCGGTGCCCGCCAACGGTGCGGTCGACCGCACCGCGTCGGTGCAACGGATCTGGCTGGACGACCGGTCCTGGGTCGACGTCACGCGCGGATGGCTACGCGAGGCCGACCAGCTGTACGAGACCCTGCATGCCGAGATCCCCTGGCGACAGGGAACCATGTGGCGTTACGAACGCCACGTCACCGAACCACGGATGAGCGCCTGGATCCCGCGGGGTCGGCCGGTCGCCTTTCCCGCCCTGCTCGACGCCTACCGGACCCTGCGGCGGACCTACGGCGTGGAGTTCGACGGCTTTGGCCTGTCGCTGTACCGGGACGGAGCCGACGGCGTCGCCTTCCACCGGGACCGCGAGATGCGCTGGCTCGACGACACGGTGATCGCCATCCTCACCCTCGGTGCCCGGCGACCGTTCCTGATCAAGTCTCGCCACCTGCMGCCCGGCCGACGGATCCTCAACGACCCGGAGGCATCCGGCGCTCGCGACCTCTCCCCGGCCGGCGGTGATCTGATCGTGCTGGGAGGTCGGGCCCAAGCCGACTGGCTGCACGCGGTGCCCAGGGTCCCGGAGCACGTCGCCGGACGCATCTCGGTCCAGTGGCGATGGACGTCCCGGACGGGCCGCCCGGAACAGGGCCCCGGTTACGGCGCCGCGCGCCACTTCTCGCGATAGCCGCCGCCTGCCGGCTCCCCGAGGCATCCTCACCTGCCCGCACCCGCGGCACCACCACCAGCAGCAGGCCGGACATCACGAGGAACGCGACCAACCCGGCCGGTCACCGGGCGGGCCGGTCACCGGGCGGGTCAGTCACCGGGCGGGTCAGTCACAGGGCGGGTCGTAGTGCCGGTGACCGAGGTAGGTCCGCCACTGCTCCCGATTGATGCGGCCCTCGGCCCTGGCACAGATCTCGTCCTCGGCCGCGAGCAGGTCGAGCTGCCAGAGACGGACGGCGTCACCGGCTACGACTGCGAGGACGCCCTCATGTCCCAGAGGTCCGAAGACCGTCGCCGTCGGCGCGGTGCCGACCGGCAGGGTGGCCCGCTGCACCGGCCGGGATGGTGAGCGCATGTCCCAGAGCGTTACCTGACCGGCCGGGGTACTGACAGCGAGGACCCGCCCGTCGGCGGAGAGCGCGATCGAACCGGCCTGGCCTGGCCGGCTCGCGATGGCGGTGAGGCGGTGCAGTCCCCGGGGGCTGTCCAGCCCATAGATCTCCGTCAGCGAGCCGCCGTCGGAGGTACTCGCCACGGCGAGCCACCGGCCGTCCGGGCTGACGAGGAGCTTGCGGACAGTGGCGGGGGCGGTCAGCTGGGCCCGGCGGCGCGGTTGCCCGGCAGCGGTCACATCCCAGACGGAGAGATGGCCTACCCCCCCGACCGCGAGCGAGTCGCCGTCGGGGGTGAAGGCGAGGCTGGTGACCTCCGCCGGCTGGGGCAGCTCGGCGAGGGCGCGAGGATTCTGCGGATGGCCGATGTCCCAGAGACGGACGACGCGATCGGCGCCCGCCGAGGCCAGGGTTCGACCATCCCCGCTCACCGCGACGCTCGCCACCGCACCCGTGTGTCCCCGCAACTCGGCGAGCAGACTCACCCGTTGACCGGTGTTGATCGCCGACTGAAGGTCACCGTCGTCCGTGGACCCGGGCTGGGCCAGCCGCCATAACCGGATCACCCCGTCCGTCCCCGCCGTCACCATGATCGTGGACGCCCGCACACCCGTGGCCGGACCGGATGCGGGTATCAGCGCGACGGCGAGCAGGCCCTTCACCGCGGCCGCCGGGGCGACCCCGGCCGCGAGGGGGCTGCGATCTCCCATGGCCGCGGCCACCGCGGGCAGGTCGGTGATGTAGCGCACCCGGCCAGGGCCGATGATGTTCCACACCGACCCGCCGAAGTCACCGACGATGATCAGATATCGACCATCCGGGGTGATCAGCAGATCGCGGATCGCTCCCGTCGCCGGCCCGATCTGCCGGATGCTCGCATTGACCAGCGCCTCCGCCGCAGCCGAGGTCGGAGCCATGCGGTAGGCCGAGACGRCGAGTTGGCCGGCGAGATCCGGTTCCCGGTCGAGAAGGCGCATCGCGCCACGGGCCGCCTCACGCGACGTGGCCGCCGCGCTGCGCTCCCGCAGCGTATCGACGATCACAACGGTCGAGAGGACGAGCACCGAGACCGCCACGCCGATCGAGAGCACGCGTCGAAGCCACCCGCGGTCCAGGTGATCCCGCGGTGACGATGGTGATGACAAGGCGGAGACATTCCCGGTGCCCTCCTGGACGTAGCTTGCGCGCGCTCTCGCGGCCGCGGTGGGCAGTGGGGCGGGCACACCGGCCAGAGCGGCCGACGGACCGGGAGACGACGGACCGGGAGACGACGGACCGGGAGACGACGGACGCATCCGCGGTTCTGCTCCGGTACGGACGGCGCCGAGGGCGACCGCGGCGGCCGGCGGGACGGCCGTGATCTCCGCGGCCGGCGGGACGGCCGTGATCTCCGCGGCCGGCCCGGTCCCGAGCACGGTCACGGTTTCGAGTACGGTCACGGTTTCGAGCACGATCTCGAGGCCGTGGATGGCACCGATGGCAGGAGCGGCGAGGTCGCTCGTGCCTACGACCTCCGGTTTCGTCTCGGACTCGACCGTCCGCCTCGTCTGCACCGGCACCAGCGTCTCGATGACACCCGCCGGCAGGGCGAGACGCCGGGTGGGTTCGACCGCCGGCTCCGCCTCGCTTCGTGTCGGATAGGCCATCAGCTGTTCGAGCAGTTCGGCCGCGGCCGGCCGGCGCTTCGGGTCCTTGCGCATCGCCGCCGCGACCAGCTCTCGCAGCTCCGGGCAGAACACGGACAGGTCGGGTTCCGCGTAGACGGCCCGCTGCAGCAGGACCCGGGGCGTTCCGGCACCGAATGGCGGCCGGCCGGTCGCGGCGAACAACAGCATGCCGCCCCAGGTAAAGACATCCGATGCGACGGTGGCGGTCTRCCCGAGAGCCTGTTCGGGCGTTATGAACGCAAGTGTTCCGATACCGGACGGCGGTCCGCCCGGATTATTGATGCTTACCGCATTCATCGCTCGGAAGAGCCCGAAGTCAACCAGCCGCACTCCCTGCCCGGAAAGAACCACATTGATAGGCTTCAGGTCGCCGAGGAAAATTTCCAATTCGTGCAGTGCGGCCAGAGCCGTCGCCAGCCCGACGGCGAGCCGGTAGGTGTCTGGTCCGGACAACGCTGCGCCGCCGGCGACGGTTGCGGCGAGAGTCGGAGCGTCGATGAACTCCGCGACGACGTATGGGGGGCGAGCGCCCGTGTCGAGGTCGAGGATGGCGGCGAGGCAGGACGGCGCCAACCGGCGGATGTTGTCGAGGTCGACGCGCAGGCGCCGACGGAACTCTGCGTCCCGCCCGAAGGGCGCAGTAATCGTCTTGACGAGGACCGGACGCGCCTCGCCGTTACGTGCAAGAAACACTGGTCCTGTCCTGGCGTCGACCAGCTTCCGTTCAACTGTATACGGACCGATAGTCTGGAGATCAGTCCCGGTGAGCCCAGGGAGGTTGCGCCGGGATATCGCCATACGACGAAACCTCCTACGACTGCACAAACCGGCCGTGCCGGCACGGCGGCGGATCTGGTCGACAAATTCATGTTATCGGCGCGAGCCATGGGCCGGGCGCCCCCTTGTGGTGGTCGAGCACCCACACCCACGCCATCCCGCCTAATGTTGGCGGGAGGCCGGATGCCCGCCGACGGGCGTGGACGATCAGGCGTTCGTCGGCCGGGCGAAGGGCTGCAACCGGGTGACGAGTCCGCGGACCTCGGCCCCGGCCGCAGCCAGGGTCTCCTCGGCGGAGCTGCGGCTGCTGCCCTCCAGCAGGACGTCCAACGCGATCAGCCGCTCCGCGATCTCCGTCATCAGATCAAAGTCGCGAACACGCTGGTGGACCAGTTCGGCCAGCCGCTCGTTCTTCTCGAACAGCTCGACGAAGACGCTGACCTTGGCCCGGAGCAACCAGGGGTCGAAAGGCTTCGCGATGTAGTCGACCGCGCCGACAGCGTAGCCGCGGAACGCGTGATGCGGCTCGCGGTCGATCGCCGTCAGAAAGATGATCGGAGTGTCTCGGGTACGCCCCCGCTGCTTGATCCGGTGCGCTGTCTCGAAACCGTCCATCCCCGGCATCTGGACGTCCAGCAGGATCACCGCGAAGTCGTCCACCAGAAGACGCTTGAGAGYTTCCTCACCCGACGACGCCGTGACGAGATCCTGATCCAGCGAGGCGAGAATCGCCTCCAGGGCCATCAGATTGTCCGCTCGATCGTCGACCAGCRGGATCTTGCTGCGGGGCCGTTCCGTGCTCGGCCCACCTTCRCCGTCGACGGAACCGCCGGTCCGCTCGGTCACCCGCCTGCCTCCTCCTTCGCGATCGCCCTGCCGACCCGTGGTGGGCGTCGCCACCCCTACATGATCACTGATCGCTCCCGGCGGCATCTCACCACCCCACCGATAGCCACCCGAATGCGCACCATACGCGATCTGATCAATACAGATACGACCGCATCACCCCGAGGAGATGCTCCAGATCCACGGGCTTGGTGATGTAGTCGGTGGCTCCGGCGGTGATGCTCTTCTCCCGATCTCCCGGCATGGCCTTGGCGGTCAGCACCAGGATCGGCAGGTCCGCGAACGCCGGCATGTCACGGATCATCGAGGTCGTTTCGTTGCCGTCCATGCCCGGCAACATCACATCCATCAGCACGAGGTGCACGGGCGGGGTGTCCTGCTGCAGCATACGGATCGCATCATGACCGTTGTCGGCGTAGAGGACCCGCATTCCGTACATCTCCAGCGCGCTGGTGAGCGCGAAGACGTTGCGGACGTCGTCGTCGACGACCAGCACCGTGGTGCCGACCAGGGGATCGGATCCTTCCGATCCCTCGGTCAGCGGGCGGCTGGCGGACTCGGTGGACTCGGTGGACTCGGTGAGGAACGGAGTCCCCACCGTGACGGGCTCGCTCGGCCGCCAGCCCGACGTGAAGGCCGCCGAGCCCTCCGCCGGTCCGCTGGCCGCGGCGGACCAGTGGGCGCCGCCGATCCCACCCGCGTCCCCGTGCCCGGCGGTTCCCCCCGCGCCGGGCCCGGAACGGGTCGGGGACAGGGACGAAGACGAAGACGGGGACGAGGGCGCGAGTGCCGCCGTGCCGAACCGGTCGGCGTCGGGGTTCTGCCATCCGTTCGCGGGCCCGGCATCGCGGCCGGCGGACGGCGCGGGTCCRCCACCCGGTTCCGCGTCCACTCCCTCACCCGACCGCCGCCCGAGGTACTGACCCGACGGATCGACGATCATGAGAACGTTGTCTGGCTCGCCCGGCGTGACCCCAAAGGGCGGCGTCTGCGCCGGCGGGGCCGACGGCAGGTAAAGGGTGAAGGTGCTCCCACGGCCGACCACGCTGGAGACCGCGATGGCCCCGCCCAGCAGGCGGGCGATCTCCTTGCTGATCGACAGGCCGAGCCCGGTGCCACCGTAGCGACGCGACGTCGTGCCGTCCGCCTGTTGGAACGCCTCGAAGATCATCCGAAGCTTCTCGACGGCGACCCCGATTCCGGTGTCGGTGACCGCGAACGACAACACCGTGCCCGCGGAACACAGGCTCGGCGAGAGGAAGGGCAGATCCGGCCGGGCGACGGTGACGTCCAGCCGGACGGTGCCGGTGTCGGTGAATTTCACCGCGTTCGACAGGAGGTTCTTCAGCACCTGCTGGAGGCGCTGCTCGTCGGTGACGAACTCGGCCGGCACGTCGGGAGCGAGGTTGACCTGGAATGACAGGCCCTTCTCCTCCGCCACGGGGCCGAAGACCCCGGCGACCGCGTCGCAGAGCGCCGCCGTGCGCACGGTGGTCGCATCGACGTTCATCTTGCCGGCCTCGACCTTCGACAGGTCCAGGATGTCGTTGATCAATTCGAGCAGCTCGGAACCGGCGGAGTGGATCGTCTCGGCGAAGTCGATCTGCTTGCGGGAGAGGTTACGGTCCGGGTTGTCGGCCAGCAGCTTGGCGAGGATGAGCAGACTGTTGAGCGGCGTGCGCAGCTCGTGGCTCATGTTCGCCAGGAACTCCGACTTGTACTGCGACGACAGCGCCAGCTGCTCGGCCTTCTCCTCCAACCCGATGCGGGCCAGCTCGATCTCGTGGTTCTTCTCCTCGAGCAGCGCCGCCTTCTCCTCAAGCTCGTTATTCGTCCGCTGCAGCTCGACCGACTGCGAACGCAGCTCCTGGGTGAGCCGCTGGGACTGGGCCAGCAGCTCCTCCGTCCGCGCGTTCGCCATGATCGTGTTCAGCACCACCCCGATGGTGTCGACGAGCTGGTCGACCAGGGTGARGTGCAGCTCGGAGAACGGCGAGAACGAGGCCAGCTCGATGACGCCGAGCACCTGGTTCTCGAACACGACCGGCACGACGACCAGGTCGCACGGCGGCGCCTCACCGAGTCCGCTGCGGATGTTGAGGTAGCCGGCTGGTACGTGCTCGACTCGGATACGGTCGCGTTCCAGGGCCGCCTGCCCGATGAGTCCCTCGCCGAACAGGAAGGTGCCGTCCGAGCGGCGCCGGGGCACCGAGCCGTAGCCGGCGACGTAGCGCAGCTTGTCACCCTCGATGAAGTCGAGCAGGTAGACCGTGCCCTGCTGGGCGTTGACCGCTGGCGTCATCTCACTGATGATCATCTGGCAGACCGCGTAGAGATCGCGCTGGCCCTGCATCTTGCTGCCGATCCGGGCCAGGTTGGACTTCAGCCAGTCCTGCTGGGCGTTGACCTCGGTGGTCTCGCGCAGTCGCGCGATCATCTGGTTGATGTTGTCCTTGAGCTCGGCGACCTCGCCCTCGGCCTCCACCGAGATGGACCGGGTCAGGTCACCGCGGGTCACCGCGGTGGAGACGTCGCCGATCGCCCGCAGCTGGATGGTCAGCGTGGACGCCAGCTGGTTGACGTTGTCGGTGAGGTCCTTCCACGTTCCGGCGACTCCGGCTACGGTGGCCTGACCGCCGAGCTTGCCCTCGACGCCAACCTCCCGGCCCACCCGGGTGATCTCCGCTGCGAACGAGGAGAGCTGGTCGACCATCGTGTTGACGGTGTCCTTCAGCTCGGCGATCTCACCCTGCGCGGTCACGGTGATCTTCTGGCTCAGGTCGCCGCGGGCCACCGCCGTGGTCACCAGCGCGATGTTGCGGACCTGACTGGTCAGGTTGCCCGCCATCGAGTTCACCGACTCCGTCAGATCCCGCCACACCCCCGACACCCCGCGCACATGCGCCTGCCCGCCCAGGTTGCCCTCGGTGCCCACCTCGCGGGCGACCCGGGTCACCTCGTCCGCAAACGACGACAACTGGTCCACCATCGTGTTCAGGGTGTCCTTGAGCTCCAGGATCTCACCCTGGGCCGCCACGGTGATCTTCTGCGACAGGTCGCCGCGGGYGACGGCGGTGGCGACGAGCGCGATGTTGCGGACCTGACTGGTCAGGTTGCCCGCCATCGAGTTCACCGACTCCGTCAGGTCCCGCCACACCCCCGACACGGCCCGCACGTGCGCCTGCCCGCCCAGGTTGCCCTCCGTGCCCACCTCCCAGGCGACCCGGGTCACCTCGTCCGCAAACGACGACAACTGGTCCACCATCGTGTTCAGGGTGTGCGCGAGGCCCGCGACCTCGCCCCGGGCGTCGACGGTGATCTGCCGGGTGAGGTCGCCGCGGGCCACGGCCGCCGCGACCTCGGCGATGCTGCGAACCTGGGTGGTGAGGTTGCCGGCCATGACGTTGACCGAGTCGGTCAGGTCGCGCCAGACCCCGGAAACGCCCTTGACCTGCGCCTGGCCGCCTAGCTTGCCCTCGGTGCCGACCTCCTTGGCCATCCGGGTGACCTCGTCGGCGAACGCGGAGAGCTGGTCGACCATCGTGTTGACGGTCGACTTCAGTTCGTGGATCTCACCGCGGGCGTCCACCGTGATCTTCTGACTCAGATCACCCTGCGCAACCGCGGTGGTGACCTGAGCGATGTTACGGACCTGGCTGGTCAGGTTGCCCGCCATCGAGTTCACCGACTCGGTGAGGTCCCGCCACACCCCCGAGACGCCCTTGACCTTGGCCTGCCCGCCCAGGTTGCCCTCGGTGCCCACCTCACGGGCGACCCGGGTCACCTCGTCCGCAAACGACGACAACTGGTCCACCATCGTGTTCACCGTGGTGCCGATCCGCAGGAACTCCCCGCGCACCGGCTGGCCGGCGATCTCCAACGCCATGTGCTKGGACAGGTCCCCCTCGGCCACCGCCGCTATGACCCGCGCCACCTCGTGGGTCGGCCGGGCCAGGTCGTCGATGAGGGAGTTCACCGCCTGCGTCATGTCGGACCAGCCGCCGGGGTTGCCCAGGTCCTCCATCCGCAGGGTGAGCCGACCGTCACGGCGGATCACCTTACTGACCCGGGCCAGCTCACGCGCGTGGCGCTCCTGGATGGCGGCCAGCTCGTCGAACTTGCGCACCACGTCACCGGCGTAGCCGTCCCGCGCCGCGAGGCGGGTCGAGAAGTCGCCCTCGCACAGGCGGGTCAGCCCGTGCAGGAGATCCGCGATCAGCTCGTCGGCGGCGGCCCGCGACGCCCGAGTGTCGTCCACGGGAAGGGATGCATGGGGCACGATGGTCGCGGTAGCGTCACCGCCTGGTGCATCCAGATCATGACGAGCCGAGGGTTGCGGGTCGTATGCGGGGCTCATTGGTCTCCTACCTGAGCTCAGTCGACACGATCGTCTCGGGTCCCGGGCCGGGCGGAGGGCCCGGGTCAAGGGCGGTCTCCCACGGGCACCGGCGTGGGGCGGCGTCGGTGGACAGGTGACACCAGCCGCCAGTATCCGCCTCACGATGGACAACGCAGGAGAGACTGAGTACATGTATGGCGCAGCAGGGGGTGGGACGATGCCGGCGCGCGCCATCGCGTTGCCACCGACGCCCGACTCCCCCCGGGCCGCCCGGCGCTTCCTGCTCGAGGCGTTGCACGGGCAGCTGGACGACGACCTGCTKGACTCCGCGCTTCTGCTCGTCACCGAGCTGGTCACCAATGTCGTCGTGCACGCGGGCACCTCGGCCACCGTGGAGGTGCGCGCGGACGGTGACGGCGTGCGGGTCGGGGTCACCGACCGGCATCCGGTCCGCATCGGCATGGCCCGGGTAAAGAAGGTCGAGGACGCTGACTTCGGCATCGACGGGCTGCGCGAGGACGGCCGCGGCCTCGCCCTCGTCGACGCGCTCGCGACGAGCTGGGGGACCGAGCACGGCCGCGGTGGCAAGACCGTCTGGTTCCGCCTGGAAACCGCCGGCGACGGCTCGCCCACCGCTGCTGTGACCAGTCCCGCTGTGGCTGTGACCTGTCCCGCGCCCCGCCCGGTACCGGCCCCCGTGGTACCGGCGCCGCGTCCGGTCCGGCTGATAGCCCGGGACACCGCCCGTGCCCTCACCGCCGAGGGCGAGGTCAGTGAGCTGCTCGCGCAGCTGGTGGACGCRCTCGCGGTCACCGCCGGGCTGGTGCGGCGTCCCGGGCGCGACGGCGGCCGGTCGGAGACCGTGGCCACGCTCGGGGCCGTCGGCCCGGTTACCGAGGCGCTCTTGTTCCCGCTGGATCCGACGCAGGAGAGCCTCGGCGAACTGCTGCTCTGGCCGGCGGCCGGCGGCCGCCCGAGTGGTTCGGGCGGCACCAGCGATTCGGGCGGCACCAGCGATTCGGGCGGAGTGGGTGTCCCCGGCGACGTCCGCCGGATGGATKCCGCCGCGGCGGCCGGGCTGGACCTGGAACGCATCCGCCTGACGACCCGATGGATGGCCCTGGCCCTCGGCGGCGGCGACATGCGACGCGCCGAGGAGCGCCGCATCGGGATGCTGTCCTTCCTCGCCGAGGCGTCCGATCTGCTGGCGGGCAGCCTGGACCTGAGCCGCTCGCTGGCGCTGCTCGCGCGGTTGCCGGTCCCGCGGCTGGCCCAGTGGTGCGCGGTGTACCTGCACCGGGAGAACGCCGATCCCGCCCTGTGGGCGGCGGCACACGCGGAGGAGAACGCGGCGGGCGCCCTCACCGCTGCCGCGGTCGACCCGGACGGCCCGTTGATGGCGGCGGTGCGCTCCGCGAGCGGAGACCGAGTGCGTTCACTGACCGCGCTCGGCGGACCGGCGCTCGTGATGGTGCTGCGGGCCCGGCGGCGGGTACTCGGGGTGCTCGCGCTCGGYCGCCCCGAGGGCAACGCCTTCGCCGCGGACGAGATCGATCTGCTCGCCGACCTCGCGCGCCGGGCCGCCTTCGCGGTCGACAACGCCCGGCTCTACAGCCGGCAGGTGGAACTGGCCGGCACGCTCCAGGCGGGTCTGCGCCCACCGGAGCTGCCGATGATCGAGGGACTGGATCTCGGTTCCGCCTACGGCGCCGCGCAGTCGGCGGGTCTCGACGTCGGCGGCGACTTCTTCGACCTGCTGTGGGGTCCGCTCGGCTGGACGATCGCCATCGGCGACGTCTGTGGCAAGGGTGCAGAGGCCGCCACCGTGACCGGGGTGGCCCGCGCCGTCCTGCGGCTGCTGACGGGCCGGGGTACGGAGCTCGGCGAGGTGCTGCTCGAGTTGAACCGGACCCTGCGCGACGCCGCGTCGTCTCATCCGAACGGGCAGAGTCGGTTCTGCACCCTGGCCGCCGCCACGATCATGGCGCCGGCCGGCGGACCCGCGGAGGGCGAGCCCGCCGACACCGACACCGACACCAGCACCAGCACCAGCACCAGCACCAGCACCAGCACCAGCACCAGCACCAGCACCAGCACCAGCACCAGCACCAGCACCAGCACCAGGATCCGACTSCGGCTGTTCCTCGCCGGCCATCCCCAGCCGGTGGTGCTGCACGCCGACGGGCGCGCCTCGCTCGTCGGTCGCCCGGGAACCCTGCTCGGCGTCCTCGACGACGACGAGGTCTCGTTTCCGGGGTTCGAGATCGTCCTGCGCCCGGGCGAGTCACTGGTCTTCTACACCGACGGGGTCATCGAGGCCCGCAATGGCGGGAAGCTGCTCGGCGAGGACCGGCTCCTCGACGCGATCGGGGGATGCGCAGGCCTGTCAGCGCAGGGGATCGCGGATCGCGTCCTGGCCGCCGCCGAGCGGTTTGCCGGCGGCAACCTGCGCGACGATGTCGCGATCCTCGTGGCGCGCGTGCCCGGCTGACCGGCATGATGGACGCTTCGGGGTACCTCCGAGGCGCCTCCGCTACGCCCGCGGGCGTCCCCCCGGGCCCCGCGGGCACGAAGGCCCACGGAAAGGAGGCGCCACCGGCACCGCACCGGATGCCAGATCGACATAGCCTCAAGAGGTGCGATCCGGAAACAGAGGCTTCAATCCCCACCCAGTGGGTAGAGCCACCTCGATATCCTCGCACAGGCTTGGTGGTCGATGAGCGCGTCTTCGGTCCCGATGGATGTGGTACGGCAGGCAACGTCCAGTTGCCCACCCGCAACCCACATACTCGCCGAGCTCCCCTATCTGCCCTCCGCCGTCCCGCAGGCCCGCAGGGTGCTCCGCGAGGGCATCCGGCTGGCGGACCTTCCCGAGGACCTGCGCGGCACCGCCGAGCTGCTCGTCAGCGAGCTCGTGACGAACGCGGTCAAATACGGGCAGCCGCCGCTGTGGCTGCTTATCGAGATACGGCCCGGTCTGATCCACGCGTCCGTGTCGGACACCTCGACGGTTCTGCCGCAGCGGCGTGAGGTCGCGCCGGACGCCGAGGGCGGTCGCGGCCTGCTGGTTCTCGACACGTTGGCGGGCAGCTGGGGGACGGTGGCGGTCGAGTCAGGGAAGTACCTGTGGTTCGACCTGCCCGTGCCGGTTCCGCCGGCGCCGGTGGTGGGTCGGCGGTCCGCCTCCGTCCCCGAAGCCGACGGCGCGGCCTCCCCGGGCGCCGGGAGCTCCTCGCTGCCCGAGGGGCCGTCGTCCGCCGACGGGTCGTCACCCGCCGAACCCACCGAACCTACCGAACCCACCGAACCCACCACTGTGACCCGCTCTGCCCCGGCCGCCCGGTACTCCCCACCGATCCGTCCCGCGCCACGTCCCCCGGCCGCCTCCGCATCGGCCCTGCTGTCGTCCGCCTTCGGGATGTCCCCCTTCCCGGTCCTGTCGAGGCGGCCGGGATCGGACCGTGCCGGATCAGGCCGCACCGGAGCGGCACGCGCGGGTTGGGAGGCGGCCCGGCCAAACGACGCCGAGGCGGCCGTCACGATCATCACCAACGGCCCCTGACGCCGTCACGTCATTCCCCGCCCGGCCCTCCCCCGCAGCGGATGGGTCCGGCATGGTTGGCGAATCACCCGATCAGCGGCTCAGCGGCTCAGCGGGTCAGCGGGTCAGCGCAGAGGTTCTGTGACGCCGGTTACAAAAGGGCGTGCGCTACTTGAAAAGCAATGCGGCACTGAATCGTGACGCCGCGTGACGTCACGATCGTCCAAGCGGGCCTCGCCCCGCCGCGGGCCACGTCCCGTCAGACGACGGACGTCCATCCCTGCCCGACGACGCACCGCCAGATGCGGCCACCCGAACCGGTCGAGCCCCCGATGACGAGCTGGCCCGTGGTCACGCAGTCGGCGGGCTGCGGATCGGTGACGCTGATCCGCACCCAGGGATGCAGGATGTCGTTGCCCTGGTGGACGTTGAAGTTGTCCCCGAACACGCCGGCGCCGCCGGCCTTGTTGACGGCGAAGATGGGTTGGTTCAGATGGTCGTAGACGATGAACAGCTGGCCGTTGGGCCCGCCCGTCGACTGGATACGAAGCCCCTCAGCGCTCTGGTTGGTCGCCCGGAACACCCAGGGGTTGCCGGTGAAACCGCTCTGCGCGTAGGCGTAGCCACCGCCGCCGAGCAGCCCGCCGACAAGGGTCGCCGCGCCGAGCACGCTGATGGTCCTGAGACGATGTAGGTACGAAAACATGGGTCTTCTCCCCGATCGATACTCCCGGCCGTGTCCTGATGTGACTCCCGATCGGCAGTCACGGCTGATCTGATAGGAATGCCACTATAGATTGCTAGTTATCTATTCATTGTGACAGAAGTCCTACTTTTGACCAGCCGAACGGGCCAGAACCACGACACATCGGCCCCCGCCGTCCGCAATGTCCCGTTTGGGCRCCAAGTCGATAAACACTGCGTATCGCCCCATCAACAGATTGTCAATAACCCGAAAAATGCGACTTGGAGTAATATTGTCTAGAATGTCAGAAATAACTGCCATGGCGGCTGGAGCGATGAGCTTGAACCTGGTGCTACCTGGTGCTGAAGGAACATTCCTCTCCCGGGTATCCGATCAGCTCGACCGATCGGTGGGGAACGGAGCATGCCGTGTTCCCCGAAGCTCGATGCGCCGGGCCCGGGGGTGGCCGAGGAAATCCGGCAGTGCGAACTCGTAGCCGTACGCACCCGCCATGGGGAAGACGACGACGTCACCCGGCCGCACCCGATCGACCGTGATGTCACGGGCGAGGGTGTCCTCCGGCGTGCACAGCTCCCCGACCACCGTCACCGGACGACCTTCGACCACCGCCTCCCGCGTGTGCTCCGGCTCCGGCCCACCGTTCCGGCCCGATCTCTCCACGACGGCGAAGTTATGGACGATCTCCCACGATGTCGGCAGCGCGAAATGATGAATTCCGCCACGCAGAATCACGAATTCCGTCCCGTAGGAATGTTTGACGTCGATCACCTCGGCGGCGTACCAGCCGGAGTCGGCCACCAGCATCCGCCCCGGCTCGAAGATTACCCGAGTTCCGTCCGGCACCGGCAGCGAACTTAGTCCCTCACCAAATCGGATTAGGTCAAAGGGCCGGTCACCGCGCCGGTCCGGTTCGAACGGAACCCCGAATCCACCGCCCACGTCGACCATCCGCAGCTCGATCCCGGCCACGGCAGCCGTCCGGACGGCGAAATCGAGACACCACCGGACGTAGCCCAGATGGGCGGCGGCATCGAGATTGCCGGACACTGCGTGGACATGGAATCCGACGACGTCGATATGGGCCAGATCCGCCGCGAGTTCGAGCGCGGCGGGGACCTCCGTTTCGGGGATGCCAAACGCACTCGGCCGACCGCCCATTTGGAGGGAGCCTGCCAGGCCTACCTGGGCCGGGTTGACGCGCACCGCCGCCCGCACCCGACGGCCGAGYCGGGCCGCGACGGCGTCCAGGCGGCGCAGTTCGCCGAAGCTCTCGACGTTGACGACGTCGACGTCGGCCGAGACCAGCGCGGTAAGCAGGGTCATCGACTTTCCCGGTCCGGATGCGACCAGGCGGGGACGTCGGGCGGAGTCGACCCGGCCGTACGCTGCCTGCGCCAGGCGCACCTCGTGCGCGGAGGAGACCTCGAAACCGTCGATGCCCCGACCGCTGGCGCCGGTCCTGGCGTCGCTCCTGGCGTCGGTCGGGGTGGCGCCCGGGCTGGAGTCACTCCGTTCCCGCCCCGACCGAGGGATGTCCGGACCGGTCCCACGCAACAGGGCGTCGAGTATCGGCGGAAAGCTGTTGGCCTTGACCGCGTAGCAGACCTCCGCCCACATGGGCAGGCAGGCCCGCAGCGCCGCGGCGTTCCGCGCGGCCGCCGCCGGGTCGTAAAAGTAGGCGCTGACCTCTCCGGCGCCGGCCGGCCAGGCACGCACCGCGGTCAACACCGGACGGGGGAGGCTTTCGGCGGGCAGGGCGCGCAGCGGCGCGGCCGAGGGCGGCAGGTCCACCAGATCGACTCCTCACTCCAATCAGTCGTCACTCCATCAGTCGTCCGAGACTCCATCAGTTGTCCGAGCTCAGCCGCGTCCCTCGCCAGGGACAGGACAATCCCCTCTGCCGCCAGGCGCACTGCCGCCAGGCGCACTGCCGCCAGGCGCACTGCCGCCAGGCGCACAGGAGCGATGGCGTGTGGCGCGGGCTGCCGAGTGCGGACGCATGGTCCAGAAGGGTGGTCCAGACAGTGGTCTCGGATRGGTGGTCTCCACCTGGACCCGACGCTGTCGGTTAGCCCGATGGTGGGGCGACGAAACACGGATCGGATCCGCAAACGGTGCCTGATACATCACACGGACCGCATCCGGCTTCCGTGCCGCCGGACGGTCGCGGGACGTTCGTCACCGCCATAACCGGTTGTCTGATTCTGATCAACGGGCGTGTAGTGGACATGCCGCAAACACCACAGCCTGAGGCCGATGTTTCTGCCGCAACCCGACTCCCCCGGACGGACTATGAAGAGACCACCACGTCTGCTTGGCACCACCATAACCTTGCGCGGAGCAACCATGGTGCGACTGGCTTAAGTTAGGCTTCCCTCAATCAGCCTGCGCGAAAGGGAGTCGCCCGCGATGACGGTTTCCGCTCGTGACGCCGCCGGCGGCTCAGCCGGCCGCACGGCGCCCCCCGCGACCGTGCCTTCCGTAACCACGAGAGCCACGACGACGCCCCCTGCGACCACGACCCCCCCGACCACGACCCCCCCGACCACGACCCCCGTCGCCGCCAGGTCCACGCCTGCAGCCCCCACCACGGGTCCCAGGTCCGCACCCACGGACGCCGCGAACCCGGCCACGATCCTCGCGCGTCAGCGTCAGCGCGAATCGGCGGCACGGACCTATGCGCGGACCCTCCCGATCGTGCCTGTCCGGGCGTCCGGAACCATGGTTCTCGGCGCGGATGGCCGCCGCTACCTGGACTGCCTGGCCGGCGCCGGAACGCTCGCGCTGGGACACAACCATCCGGTGGTAACCGAGGCGATCACATCGATGCTTGCCCGAGGCGCCCCGTTGCACACGCTCGACCTCGCCACCCCCGAGAAGGACGCCTTCACCGACGAACTCCGTGGCTGCCTGCCGGCCGGCATGGGGAGCGATGTGAAGTTGCACTTCTGCGGCCCGAGCGGCGCCGACGCGGTCGAGGCGGCCATCAAGCTCGCGCAGACGGTGACGGGCAACCAGACCATCCTCGCGTTCACCGGTGGATACCACGGAATGACGGCGGGTGCCCTGGCCGTGACCGGGAACGTCGCCGTCAAAGATCCTCTGCCGCCATCGACATCCGTCGTACGGCTGCCGTTCCCYTTCCCCTACCGGTGCCCGTTCGGGGTGGGGTCCGGTCGCGCCCCCGGTCCGGACGGTGCCGAGTTGTCCGCCCGCTACATCGAACGTCTCCTCGATGACCCGGCCGGAGGGGTAGTCAGGCCGGCGGCACTGATCGTAGAACCGGTTCAGGGTGAGGGCGGGGTGGTTCCCGCTCCTGACGGCTGGCTCCGCGCCATCCGCGAGATCACCCGTCGCCGCGGCATCCCACTGATCCTGGACGAGGTCCAGACGGGAGTCGGTCGCACCGGGAAGTACTGGGCCGCGCAGCACAGCGGCATCACCCCCGACATCATCGTCATGTCCAAGGYGATCGGCGGCGGGCTGCCACTGGCCGTCATCGCCTACCGGTCTGAGCTGGACACCTGGGCGCCCGGGGCACATACCGGCACCTTCCGTGGAAACCAGCTGGCGATGGCCGCGGGCCATGCCACGCTGCGCCTGGTGCGAGAGGACCGTCTCGACGAACGCGCCGCCCGACTCGGCACGCGCCTACTCACCGGCCTGGCAGAGATCGCCCGGAACCGGCCGCAGGTGGGCGACGTACGCGGCCGCGGGCTGATGCTCGGCGCCGAGATGGTCGATCCGACCGCAGCCCCGGACCTCGTCGGCGCGCATCCCGCCGACGCGAGACTCGCCGGTCTGGTACGTGCCGAATGTCTGCGCCGCGGCCTGATCATCGAGCTCGGTGGGCGRCACGGCGCGGTCGTCCGGCTGTTGCCACCGCTGATCCTCAGCGATGAGGAGGGCGATCGCGTCCTCGCGATCCTCGCCGACGCCATCGATGCCGCCGTCCGCAGGCTCTCCGTCCACGCGGCTTTGGGACACCCACCCGCCGATCAGGCCCACGTCCGGTTCGGATCCGCCGGATGATCCCCCCGCGCAGCCCTGACACACCTGTCGCCACCGCGCCGGCCGGAGAGTCCGCACCAGCCGGAAAGCCCACGTCGGCGGAGGAACGGGGGCGGAGGAACGGGGGGTCCACGGACGGTCCACGGAGGCGGGAGATCCCCATCCTCCCGGGGCTACGGCCGATGGTCGATCTCGCGTTGGCCGCCCTCGACGATGGCCGCCGGATCCGCGGCGGCCCGCTGCCCGCCGGTGGTCCACCGGTGGTGCGCGCCATGACCAGAGCTGCCCTCGGCCTGACTCCGGCCGATCCGGCCCCGGCCGATCCGGCCCCGGCCGATCCGGCCCCCCCGGACAGTACAGGGACCCTGCTACCGAGGACCGGAATCGGCCCGTCGGCCGCGCTGACCGGCCTGGTCGAAGCCCTGGCCGCCGGTTCCGCGGACCCGGCGGACCCGTGGTGYGCCGCCCATTTGCACTGCCCTCCGCTGGCGGTCGCGGTCGCCGCCGACCTCGCCGTGAGCGCCCTCAATCCGTCCCTGGACTCCTGGGACCAGGCTCCCGCGGCCACGACGATCGAGACCGAGGTCGTCGCGACCCTGGCCGCACTGGTCGGCTTCGATCCGGACCGGGCCACCGGCACGATCACCACCGGTGGGACCGAATCGAACCTGATGGGCCTGTTCCTCGGTCGGGACGCGGCCCGCCGTGGCCCGACCGGGCAAGACGCTTTGGGCCCGGCCGCCCCAGGTCACGATGCCGGGCACCAAGGAGGCCCCGGGCACCGAGGAGCGGACCGGCCGGCACCTCGGGTGTTCCGTTCGGCGGCGGCACACTTCTCGATTGATCGGGCGGCGTCCCTGCTCGCGATCGACGCGCCTCCGGTGCTGGTCATCGAGACCGACGACCGGCACCGGATGCGCGTCGAGGCGCTCCGTCACGCCCTGGCCGCGCACGCCGGGCCGGCCATCGTCGTGGCCACCGCTGGTACCACCGATGCGGGCGCGGTCGACCCGCTTCGGCAGATCGCCGCGGTGGTCGAGGAACATCGCCTCCGGTTAGGTGGGTCGCAGGACCCGAGCAGGCCATCGGGCATGGAGGCAAGGTCCGGCAGGGCGGCCTGCTGGTTTCACGTGGACGCCGCCCACGGCGGCGGCGCGTTGCTGTCCGAGCGGCTGGCCGGCCTGCTGGACGGACTCGACCTCGCAGATTCGGTCGCACTGGATCTGCACAAACTCGGCTGGCAGCCGGCGCCGGCCGGGGTCTTCCTCACCGCCCGCGACGACGGYTGGGCCAGCCTCGCGACACGGGCGGAGTACCTCAACCCGGAGGATGACGAGGCGGCCGGCTTCACCAGCCTGCTGGGCCGGTCGCTGCGGACCACCCGCCGCGCGGACGCCTTCCCCATCGCGGTCACCCTTCGGGCCCTCGGCCGCGACGGTCTCGGCGCCCGGGTGGATGCCTGCCATGATCTCGCGCAGCACGCGGCACGGACGGTGCGCGCCGACCCCCGTCTCGAACTCGCCTTCCCGGTAACACTCAGCACCCTCGTCTTCCGCTACCGGCCGCCACAGGCCATCTCGGATCCGACCGCGTCCGGCCCCACCGCATCCGGYCCCGCGGGCCCGCCCTCCCCCGACCGGGTGGACCGGATCAACGCCCGGCTGCGCCGGGAACTGCTCGTCGCCGGCCGGGCCGTCGTGGGGCGCACCCAACTCGGTCCCCGTCACGCGGTCTTCCTGAAGCTGACTCTGCTCAATCCCGACGCCACCACGGCGGACGTCGACGCGCTGCTCGGGCTGATCGCCGAGACCGGGGACGTCCTTGCCGCCGGTGGTTCCACCAGGGCCCGGCGGCGGTCGTGACCGGCGATCGACCGCAGTCCGAGGCCATCGCGGACGCGACCATCGCGGACGAGATCGTCACGGAGACTCTGCTGCGGTGCTGGGTGCGGGAGACAGGCGTCCGGTTACCGGCAGACGCCCGGACGCTCGGCATCGACCTACCCGCATCCGGCCTGTCCGTTCGGGCGACGTTGACGCACCACTCCCCGGCCGGATGGCACGGGTTCGGACCACCACGCCTGGTTTCCGCGGCCCGCGAACCAGCCCCGGTGGACGCGGGCCTGCTCGCCGCGCTGCTCGTCCGAGAGGTCGTCACGCGGGATGGGCTACCGCCGGCCCTCGGCGCCCAGGCGCTGGGAAGGATCATCGATTCCGCCGGCTGGATCGCGAGCTGCCTCGCGGCCCGCGGTCCCGGGCCGGACCCGGCCACCATCCCCCCGTTCCTCGCCGCGGAGCAGGCCCTGATCACCGGTCATCCGTTCCATCCGGCGGCCAAGAGTCGCCAGGGGGCTTCGCCGGAGGCACTGGCCACCTACTCTCCGGAAGTCGGCGGGTCCTTTGCGCTGCACTGGTTCGCAGCCCATCCCTCCGTGGTGACCGTCTCGGGCAGTACGACGACCCGCTCCGGAGGGCGGGACCAGGCCCTCGGCACGAACGGCCGGGGCCTGATCCGGCTGCTGGCGGATCTGGCCAGGGAAGACGCTGGGGCCGAGGAGCCGAAGTCCGACCTCTCGGCCGCGTCCGGTTCCGGACCAGACCGACATGGCCCACCCGGGCTCACGGGGTCCCCTCGGACCGGCGGACGCGATCGCCCGGACATTCCCGCCGGTTACGTCGTGGTACCCGCGCATCCCTGGCAGGCGGACGAGGTCAGCAGGCGGGAACCGGTCGCCGAGCTGCTTGCGGACGGCCGCCTGATCGACCTCGGGGTGTCCGGGCACCGGTGGTATCCCACCTCGTCGCTGCGTACCGTCTGGCGGCCGGAGATCCCGGTGATGCTCAAGCTCTCGCTGGGGATGCGGATCACCAACTCGCGCCGGGTGCTGCAGCTCGACGAGCTGCGGCTCGGCGCGATGACCGCGAGGCTGATCGACGCCGGTCTCGGCGCGGCGCTCGCCGCCCGACATCCGAACTTCCGCCTCATCGGGGAGCCCGGTTGGGTGGCCGTCACCCGACCGGGAGGGGAGGGTCGGCCCCGAACCGGCCCCGCAACACCGCTGCGGATCGGGTCCGGCGAGCGGCGCGACGGAGGGCGCGACGAGGACGGCGTCGGGCTGGAGACCGCCGTCCGGGTCAATCCGTTCGGGTCAGTCGACCGGGTGGTGTGCGCCGCGGCACTCATCGCGCCCAGGCCCGAGCGGACCACGGACAGCCGTGGCCGGGCCCGGACGGCGATGCTTCCCCGGATCCTCACGACGCTGGCTGGCTCGCTGAGCGATCCCCTCCCGACGCTGACCGACGCCTGGTTCGACCGTTACCTGACCGTGGTAGCCGCCCCGGTGGTGGACCTCTACCTGCATTTCGGGATCGGCGTCGAGGCCCACCTGCAGAACACCCTGGTCACCCTGGACGCGGCGGGCTGGCCGATCGCCGGCTGGTACCGCGACAGCCAGGGCTACTACGTGGCCACCTCCGCCACGGCGGAGGTGCAGCAGCTGCTGCCCGGCTTCGGTACCGGGCTCAACGCGATCTTCGATGACGCGCTGGTGGCCGAGAGGACCATCTACTACCTGTTCGTGAACAACGTCTTCGCCCTCGCCGGCGCGCTCGGGGTCGCGGGTGTCGCGGACGAGCGCCGCCTGCTCGGGCGGGTGCGTGGCCTGCTCCATCGGCTGGACGAGGATGGCCCACGCGGGCGGGGGCTGCGACCACCCGCCGCTCGCCGAGCACTGATCACCAGGCTGCTCGACTCCCCCACCCTGCCATGCAAGGCCAACCTGCGCACCTGCGTGGACGGGCGGGACGAACTGGTCGGACCGGTGGCCACTCAGTCGGTGTACGTGCCGATCCCCAACCCGCTCCTGGAGGCCTCGTGACCTTCCGCGCCCCGTCCACAGCTCGCGGCGAGCGCCCGCGTACCGTCGACGACGGATCGGCGTTCGCGGGTCTGCCGGCGGGGGGCGAACCGCCCTACGACGTGGTCGGGGTCGGGTTGGGGCCGTTCAACCTGTCGCTTGCGGCCCTGGCCGACGGGCTRCCCGGCCTGCGGGCCGTCTTCTTCGACCAGGCGCCGGCCTTCAGCTGGCATCCCGGCCTGCTGTTGGAAGGTACGACCCTGCAGGTGCCGTTCCTCGCCGATCTCGTCACCCTGATCGACCCGACCAGCAGATGGTCCTTCCTGGCGTACCTGCGCGAGCATGACCGGCTCTTCCGCTTCTATCTCTACGAACGGTTCCACATCCCCCGCCGGGAGTATGACGACTACTGCCGGTGGGTCGCCGACGGTCTCGACTCCACCCACTTCGGCACCCGTGTCGAGGCGGTCCGCTGGGATCCCGACACCCGCCTGTTCCAAGTGACGATCGTCCAGCCCCACCGGTCCGATCAGGCAGGGCAGTCCGGMGCGTCCCCGACACGGGTGGTGACCGCTCGGCACCTGGTCCTCGGGATCGGAACCGAACCGATCATGCCGCTGGCCTTCGCGGGGATGCCGAACGGGCGGGCCTTCCATGCGGCCGAGTACCAGCAGCGGCGTTCCGCGCTGGCGGGRCTTTCCCGGGTCACGGTGGTCGGCTCCGGACAGTCCGGGGCGGAGGTGTTCGCGGATCTGCTCCGCGCACAACCGGTGACCGGCCATCAGCTGACCTGGATCACCCGCACCCCCGCCTTCGCACCGATGGAGTACTCCAAACTCGGCCTCGAACAGTTCACCCCCGACTTCGTCCGCTATTTCCACGGTCTGGAGCAGACGACCAAGGACACGCTCGTTCCGGCTCAGTGGCAGCTCTACAAGGGGATYGACGCGGACACCATCGCGGAGATCTACGACCTGCTGTACGAACGGACGATCGGCGGGGCGGACGTGGCGGCGACGCTGCTGCCGGGCGTCGTCGTGGAGACGGCCTCGCAGCGGGACCGGGGCGGTGASATCACTCTCGGCTGCCGCCACCGCGATCAGAACCGCGCCTTTCCCGTCCACACCGACGCGGTGGTGCTTGCGACCGGATACGCCGCCCGCCGGCCGACCCTGCTCGATCCCATGGCCGGACTGATCGACGTCGACGACAGGGGCCGCTTCCGCGTCGACGCCCGGTACCGGGTGGCGACCGACGCCGGTCTGACCGGCCGTGTCTACGTCCAGAACGCGGAGCTGCACACGCACGGCGTCGTGACGCCCGACCTCGGCCTCGGTGCCTGGCGCGCCGCGGTCATCCTCGACGACCTGACCGGCGGCGACGCCTACCGGCTGCCGTCGCCGTCGGCGTTCACGACCTTCGGGGTCCCCACCCGGTCGGGCCAGCCTGACGGGAACGGCCAGGCCTTAGGCGAGCGGCGCGTACGGCCGCGCGATCCGGCCCCGACCAAGACGGCCGGGACGGCCGGGCGTTGACCACGTCATGGTCCGCGCCACCGCCCGCGGCACCGTCCCCGGGGCGGACCGGGTCGGCGGACCGATGGCGGCAGGCCGGCCGTGCCCTGCTGGCCAAGCTCATCGCCGAAATGGCCTACGAGGAGCTACTCAGTCCGCAACCCGACGAGCCAGCGGATGCCGCGGCCGGGCCGGCGGGCTCCCCGGGCGGGCCGCCACCCACTGCACCGGCACGGACGAGCGATCCCGCSGTGCGCGGCGTGACCCCGGACGGGCGCAGGCACCCCCCGATCGGACGGGGTCCCATCCAGGGTTACCGGCTCCGAGCCGGGGGCGTCACATACGCTTTCACCGCCCGACGTGGCACATTCGGGTCCTGGTGGATCGATGCCGCCACGCTGACCCGCTCGGTTACGCCGCCCGGCCCGGACGGCAGCCCCCCCGAACCGGGCACCGCACCGACCGTTCCGGGCACCGCACCGGCGGACGACCCGATCCGCTTTCTCCAGGACATGCAGGTCCTGCTCGGCTGGTCCGATCCGGTCCTCGCCGACGTGGTACGCGATCTGCTCGCCACCCAGGCAGCCGATCATCATCTGCTCGGAACGGCGATTCCCGCGGTGGATCTCGCCGATCTGCCGTTCGTCGCGCTCGATGGGTACCAGACCGGCCATCCCTGTCTCGTCGCGAACAAGGGACGGCTCGGTTTCGGCGCGGCCGCGGCCGTCTACGCCCCCGAGGCGCGCCGGCCCTTCCGACTGCGATGGGTGGCCGCACACCGCGCGATCGGGCGGTACAGCGCCATCGCCCCCAAGGCCATCGACCTTTCTGGCCAGGGCGCGCCGACCGTGCCCGACCTGCTCACCACGGAACTCGACGAGCAGACCCGCGCCCACTTCACCGATGTGCTCCGCGGCGCCCTGCCGGACGAGCCACGCCGGCCGGGCCCCGCGCCCCTCTCCGCCCCACCCGCCGGACCACCCGCCGGTACGACGATCGCCGACTATGTCTGGCTACCCGTCCACCCGTGGCAGTGGGAGAACGTAATCGTGCCGCTCTATGCGGCCGAGATCGCCACCGGCCTGCTGGTACCGCTGGGCGAAGCACCGGACCGGTACCTGCCCCTGCAGGCGGTGCGCACCCTCGCCAACGTCGACCGGCCGGACCGGCGGAACGTCAAGCTCGCGCTGATGATCCGTAACACGCTGGTGTGGCGAGGGATGTCGGCGGCTGATGCCATCGCCGGGCCGGCGATGTCGAGCTGGCTGCTCGGGCTTCGCGACGCGGATCCCTTCCTGCGCGACGTGACCCGGGTTCTCCCGCTTCCGGAGGTCGCCGGCGCCACCGTCCGGCACCCGGCCTACGACGCCGTCCCCGACGCGCCCTACCGCCTCCACGAACTACTCGGCGTGCTCTGGCGTGATCCGGTGGAGCGGTTTCTCGACGGCGGGGAGCGGGCGCGCAGCCTCGCGTCCCTGCTGGCGGTCGGCTCCGACGGTCGGGCAGTCGTCGCCGAGCTCGTGGCCCGCTCGGGCCGGCCGGCGCACGACTGGCTCGCCGCGCTGTTCGCCGCTCTCCTGCCGCCGCTGCTGCACTACCTGTACCGGTACGGCGTGGCCTTCACGCCGCACGGCGAGAACGTCCTGTGCATCTTCGATGCCGAGGAGATGCCCCGCCGCATAGCCGTGAAGGACTTCGGCGCGGACATCGAACTGGTGTCCGGCGAGTTCCCCGAGCGGCGGGGGATGCCACCGGAGGCGGTCGAGCACTGCCGGCGGTGGCCCGGCCCGGTCCTGGCCMACTCCCTGCTCTCGGCGGTGTTCRCCGGGCACTTCCGCTTCTTCGCGGTGCTCGTGGCGGATCATCTCGATGTGGACGAGAACCAGTTCTGGCGGCTCGTGCGGGCGACGGTCGACCAGTACCACGCGAGGTTCCCGGCCCTGCGGGAGCGGTTCGCCTCGATCGATCTCCTCGGGCCGGCGTTCGGTCGGGTCTGCCTGAACCGCGAGCAGTTCGCGGGCGCCGGGTTCCACGATCGCGCCGACCGGGACGGAGGCTTCGACCTGATACACGGYGAGGTCGCGAACCCACTGCACGATGTGTCCACCCTCACGACGGGCCCGGCGCGACCGGCAGCCCCGACGGAACCGGCGCCGCCTACGGCATGAACGGAGAACGCATGACATCGTCGCCGGTTCCGACCCCGCCATCGGCCCAGGTTCCGGCCCGTCCCGACCCCCCGGACCCGCTTGAGCCACCTGAGCCGATCGGGCGGCCCGCACCGCGGGTCCAGCCCCGCCCGATCGGCCCCGGGTCATCGTCCGATCAGGCGCTCGGGGAGAACGCGGCCGGCCGGGGAGTGCTGCGTGACCTGCTGGCCGGAGCCGAACCGGTCGAGGAGATCATCGTCGCCACCGTCGACCTGCAGGGCCGGCTCGTCGGCAGCGCCGTGTCCCCGGAGCACTTCACCGGACCGGTGCTCGCCGATGGCCTCGGCGCCTGCACCTACCTGCACGCCGTCGACGTCGACATGAAGACCGACGGAGGCTACCCCCACTCGCCCTGGTACGACGGCTTCGGTGATCTACGGCTCCAGYCCGACCTCACCACGTTGCGCCGCGCACCCTGGCATCCGTCCGACGCGGTGGTGTTCGCGGACGCGTTCTGGCCGGACGGGTCCCCGGTGGGCGTCGCTCCCCGTGCCGTRCTGCGTCGACAGCTCGACGCGCTCGCAGCCTCCGGTCTGACCGCCTTCGCCGGGACGGAGCTGGAGTTCCTGGTCTTCCGCGAGTCCTACCGTCGAGCTGCGCGGCGCTCCTATACCGATCTCACCCCGGCCAGCCGTTACAACATCGACTACGCGCTTTCCGGCACGGAAGGCCTGGACGATCTGGTCCGACGCCTCCGGCGGGCGATGGCCGGCATCGGGGTGGCGGTCGAGTCCGCGCGCGGGGAGGTCCATCCGGGACAGTTCGAGATCGTGTTCCGGTATRCCGATGCGATGCAGGCCTGCGACAACCACACCCTCTACAAGACCGCCGCCAAGAAAATCGCCGCGGCGGGCGGGCAGGCCCTGACCTTCATGGCGAAGTACGACGAGGGCGAGGGGAACTCCTGCCATGTTCATCTGTCCCTGCGCGGGACGGACGGGGCGTGTGTGTTCGCGCCGTCCCCCGAAGGTGAGGGGGCGCTCGTCCGGCACCCCGGCTTGGCCCCACCGGGCATCGCACCCCCCGGTTTCCCACCCCCCGGCTCTCGCGACGACATCGCCGGGATGTCCGCGCTGATGTGCTCGTTCGTGGCCGGGYARCTCGCCTRCATGGCCGATTTCGCGTTGCTGTACGCGCCCAACGTGAACTCGTACAAGCGCCTGGCACCGGGCTCATTCGCTCCGACCGGAGTCAGCTGGGGACGGGACAACCGGACCTGCGCCATACGGGTGGTCGGCGACGGGCCGGGCCTGCGCGTCGAACATCGGGTGCCGGGCGGTGACGCGAATCCCTACCTCGCCGTCGCCGGGATGATCGCGGCCGGCCGTTACGGCATCGAGCACCGTCTCCCGCTCGAACCCGGACGGGTGGGCAACGCCTTCACCATGCCGGACGTGCCACGGCTGCCCGCGACGTTGCGGGAGGCGGTGGACCGATGGCGCGCCAGTGCGGTGGCCCGGGCCGCCTTCGGTGATCGGGTCGTCGCCCATCTGGCCCATGCGGCCGAAGTCGAGCTCGCCGGCTACGAGCGGACCGTCACCGACTGGGAGCGCCGGCGCGGCTTTGAACGGTTCTGACCCCGCCCTGCTCCGGGACGGAGTATTCGCGTAGTCCGAACCGCCGATACAAAGTCCGCAAGGGGCCAGGGGCCCACCAGTTGTAGTCGCCGGCCACCCGCATGAAGGCGGGGACCAGCACCCCGCGGATGAGGGTGGCATCGAGCACGATCGCGAGCGCGGTGGCGATCCCGAACATCTGGATGAACCGGACCGACGAGGTACCGAACGCGACGAAGGTGACGGCGAGCAGCGCGGCGGCGGTGCTGACGATCCGCCCGACCCGGGCGAGCCCGGTGGCGACCGCCTCGGTGTTGGGCGCGCCGGCGTCGTGCGCCTCCTTGATCCGGGAGAGCAGGAAGACCTCGTAGTCCATCGAGAGCCCGAAGGCGATACAGAAGAGCAGGACCGGCATGGAGGTGTCCAGCGGGCCTGGGGTGAAGTCGAGGAACCCGGACAGGTGGCCGTCACTGAAGATCCACACTGAGGCGCCGAACACGGCGCAMATCGCCAGCCCGTTGAGCACGATGGCCTTCACCGGTAGCAGCACGCTGCCGGTGAACAGGAACAGCAGCACGAAGGTCGCCWGCGCGATCAGCCCGAGGGCGACCGGGAGACGGTCGGCGATCGTGGTCTTGCCGTCTACCAGGACGGCGGATGCGCCACCGATCAGCACGCTGGTCCCCACGGGCGCCGGCACCGCACGCGCGGCCCGGACGAGGGCCTGCGCATGGTCCGACGCATAGTCCACCGCAGGTACGACCTGGAGGGAATCCGCTCCGGCGATCGCGAACCGGCGGCTGGCCGGACCGGGCGGTACGACCCGGCGCCCGTCGATGTGGGACCCGAGGGCGCTGTCGACCCGGGCCACGTCCGGCAGTTCGGACAGCGCGGTCGCGTAGGAGGCGAGCGCGGACCGGTCGATCATGCCCGGCCCGGTGGCTTGGACGACGACGTCGAGCGCGCCGCCGATGTCGGCGGCGAACGCGCCCCGCAGGGCGTCACCGACGATCCGGCTGTCCGCCGAGCCCGGCTTCAGCACCCGGTCGTCCGGGGTGCCGAAGTTCACGTGCAGAAAGGGCGCCCCGAGGACGAGCAGAACCGCGATCACCGGCAGGCCGGTGAGCACGGGGTGGCGCATCACGGTGCCGGCGACCTGACGCCAGAACGGCGAGTCGGCCGCCTCCCGCACCACGACCGGCGCCGACCCGACCGGCGCCGACCCCGCCGCGCCCGCGGGCCCGATCGCCTCGCCGCCCCGGGCACGACCGGCGCGGCGACGCCGCACGAGCCCGAGCAGACCGCCGATCCCCCAGGCGTTGACCCGCTCGCCGAGCACCATCAGCAGCGCCGGCAGGGCCACGACGGCGGCCAGCATCGCGACGAGGGTCACCGAGATCCCGGCGTAGCTCATCGACTTCAGGAAGAACGGCGGGAAGACGAGCATCACGGCCAATGCCACGATCACCGTCGCCMCACTGAACAGGATCGTCCGGCCGGCCGAGCGGACCGTCCCCTCCACCGCGGTGGCGCGGTCCCGACCCGCCGCCAGTTCCTCCCGGAACCGGCTGACCATCAGCAACGAGTAGTCGATGCCCAGCCCCAGGCCGAGGGCCGTCRCCAGGTTCACCGCGAAGATCGACACGTCGGTAAGCTCACCGATCACCGAAAGCGCGGCGAAGCCACCCAGCATGCCGAGCAGCCCGATACCCAGCGGCAGCAGGGCGGCGACCACGCCCGCGAACGCGATGACCAGCAACGCCAACGTGATGGGAATGGCGAACGACTCGGCGGCGGCGAGGTCGGCCGAGACGTGTCCGCTGATGTCCTCCCCGACCGTCGCGGCCCCACCCGGTCGGACCGTCACCGCCCCCGGCGCGTCCGCCCACGACCCATAATGATCAACGATGTCGGCGGCCTGGTCATCGTCCTGGACACTGGCGACGACGAGCGCCTGCCGACCGTCCCGCGAGCGCAGCGCCGGACCGCCCCCCGTCCAGTAGGACACGACGTCCCTCGCCCCGGCCTGGGCGGCGAGATCGGCCGCAACCTCCTTCCCCGCGGCGACGACCGCCGCGTCGTCGACATCGCCCGCCCGGGCGGTCACCAACAGGAGGAGGTTCGGGCGGCCGTGGAAGCGGGCGTCCAGGACGTCCTCGGCTCGGGAGGAGTCCGACGCTGGATCGTCGAACCCCCCCGTCTGGAGTTTGCCGAAGGCACCGCCCGCGAGCCCACCGGCGCCGAGCAGCACGAGGAGCGTAAGGACGAGGACCAGACGCGGGCGGCGCGTCACGAGCGGAGTAAACACGGAACCCTCCGAAGAGCAGGCGATGCTGAAGAGAACAGTGTTCGCGATCGCTGCTCGTGTCAAGACGCATCCGTTCGCAAAGTTGACAGCGTTCTCGTCGAGACCCACCATGACCGTGGTGAGCAGTCCGGTTYCCCGTCGCGAACGACTGCGGCAGGCCACTCTCGACGAGATCAAACAGACCGCGCGCGCCCAGCTGGCCGAGCGTGGCCCGGCTGCGCTCTCCCTACGGGGGGTCGCCCGGGTGATGGGCATGGCCCCATCGGCCCTGTACCGCTACGTGGACAGCCGGGAGATCCTGCTGGCCGAACTGGTCGCGGACGGGTTCGCCTCGCTGGCGGAGGCCCTGGAGGCGRCCTTCGACGCGGCCGATCCGCATGACMACCTACGACGCTGGCTCCAGGTCGCCCGCGCGCAGCGCCGCTGGGCCCTGGACCACCCGACGGAATACGGACTGATCTTCGGTCCCGGCATTCCCTGTGCCACGTCGACCAACGACCGGATGATCACACAGCTGCACCGCGCGGTCGCGGTGCTGTTCCGCTGCATGAGCGAGTCGACCGGGGCCGGCATGATCGACACCGCCGCGGTGGACGCCCAGCTCACCCCGCCGATGCGCGCCAGCCTGCAAGCCTGGGGACGCGACCACGACGTCGCGATCGACGCCGCCGGACTCGCCGTGTGCCTGGCCGTCTGGACCCAGTTRCACGGCTTCATCTCCTTGGAGATGTTCGGGCACCTCCCCCCCGCCCTTGACGACATCGACGAACTGTTCGACCGGCAGATGGCGGACGCGATCATCCGCGTGTGGCGAGGCGGGTACAACCTCGCCACGGTGATGCCCGTCCCGCCGGCCGGCCGACCGGTCGCGAAGTGACCACCCGGTGCCGGCCAGTCGGTCCGGTGATTGACGGTCCGGTGGTCGCCGGGCAGCGGTTCAGCTGCCCGGCGACCGGCCGCCGGACGGTCAGGCCGAGGTCCGCATTCGCCGCCCCAGTGCGTCGAGCGCGACCCGACGGGTACTCTTGATCTCCGGCAACCGCGCCTGATAAGCCGGTGCCGTGGCCAACGGCTGGTAGAAGCCGAGCCGCGGAACGAAGTCGGTGTCGTCGTAGCCCGGCGGCCGGTGCAACGCATACGTACGACCCGGGAAAAGCAGGTCGTAGTTGTCGGCGATCTGCCAGATGGCGACGTGCGGGTCGACCCGCCGACGCTGAAAGTACGCCTCCAGGACATCGATTGTGAAACTAATCTCATGGAACTGTTTGACCAGGCTGTGGTAGTGCTGGCCGACCTGATACTTGATCGGTAGTTCGACCTGGAGACTATCGGAGTAGTCGAGCAGATCGAGAGCCAGAACCTTCAGTGACGTCTCGACGCCGTACCCCCGCGAGAACGCCAGCGCCGCGAAGACGTCCGCGTCGATGACGAACTCCCCGATCAGCGRCTGGATTGTCCGAGTGATGGAYGGCACATACCTGGCGAGCTGTTTCGACAACAGCGACCGCARCATCTCGGTGGTTCGCCCCCCGGGCTGCCCGTCGCCAGTCACTCTACGCGAACTTCCGTTGACGAAAAGCGGGGCGTTATCGGCAGTCGCGGCGGCAGCCAGGACACCCACTGTATATGGATCATAGCTTTCCAGATCGGCGTCATGGAAGATGAGCCGACTCCCGAACGCAAGATAGGCGAGACTACGCATCGCACCCGCCTTGCCGCCGGTCGTGGTGGCCTCTCGGCCCGCGTGACGCTGCAGGACCGACTCCCCACGCACGACCCAGCTGGCGCCCGCGTCGGTCGCGATGCGCATCAGGCCATGTTCGTCCCCGTCCGACGACGGGTCGACAACCACGCCGATCTCGTCCAGCACGCTACGCTCCTGCATCCAGCGTTGCCGGTTGAGTGCGATGATGTCGCCGAGAGTTCGAGCCGCCTCCGGGCCACGGGCCGGGATGAGCAGACTCAGAGTGATGCCCTTGGCGAGTTTGTCGACCTCGATTGAGTCGAGGTCGAGGCTGGTGGGTTCGAGCGTTCGCACGGACGCCCCTCTCTCGTGACCTTTCTTCGGTACGGACAGCCCGTACCGGTGATGACGTCCAGATGGGGATCTGGTGCGGCATTGCCGGCGGTATCAGACGGGCTGGGTAGGGAATCCCCCGGCCACCCCGGACCGCATGATTGCGTACCTCCGTTCACAACGCCTCATCCGCCCGAGTCGTAGCCGGTACCTCCCCGCGTGTTCCGGTTCACCGCTTCCGCCTCTCGACCACCCGGGAACGATCGGTCCGCCACATGCAGGTGCTGGAGCGTCAAAGTATCGGTCTTACGACCGTGTCCGTCACTCCCCATCTTTCTCGAGGGGGAACAACCACCGCTTCTGGGACAAGGAGCGAACACTCGGCGCCGCACCAGCACGGCGCATGACCCCGCCGTGCCACGGAGAGTACCCGACCAAGCGCCCGGAACGGTTACTCCAGGACCGATCCGAAAGAACTACCCCCACACGGCCCGCCGATGCCACCGGATGGGCAGAATCGCTCACGGCGTCCTACTCTCTTTCGATCATGGCCATGGAAGGAAGACCGGCGCGCGGCCGGACCATCCCGAGGACGGACGATCGGGCGGCGCTCGCCGACCTGCCCGCCGCCGTGGCCGCGCTCACCATCGCGTACGCCGGGACACCACGGCGGATACGGCATCCGGGGCTGGGGGCTGTCTACTCGAACCAACCCTCTCGCCGACGTCATGCCCACCGACGTCATGCCCACCGACGTCATGCCCACCGACGTCATGCCCACCGACGTCATGCCCACCGACGTCATGCCCACCGACGTCATGCCCACCGACGTCATGCCCACCGACGTCATGGCCCGGTCTGGCGGAGCCGACCGCGACCCGGTCCCGTCCCGCGGCCTTGGCGGCGTACAGCGCGCGATCCGCGGCTGCGACGAGCGCGAAGGTGTCGTCCGCGTGATCGGGGAGGGCCGCCGCTCCGACCGAGACCGTCACAGCGATCAGCAGCGACTCCTCGCCGGTGTCTCCCCGGACACCGGCACCCGACCGGGCCTGGCCGCGCGCCCTCGTCGGCTCCGCAGACCCCGCAGCCCCGGACTCCCCCGTGCGGRCCGGCGGATCCGGAACTCGCGGCGCGGGCAGGACGATCCGGACGGGTTCTCGTCCGACGCCGCGGCGCAGACGTTCGGCGATATCGGCGAGGGCGTCTCCCCGGACATTCAGCGTGAGCAGCGCGAACTCCTCACCCCCGTAACGGGCGACGACGTCACCGGGACGGGTCACGACCAGCAGTCGCCGAGCCACCTCCGTCAACACCTGATCACCAGCCGGATGGCCGAATCGGTCGTTCACCGACTTGAAGTGGTCGACGTCAACGAGGATCAGCCCCATTCCGGATCCGGTGCGTCGTACCCGACCGGCCGCCAACCTCATCTCGGTCTCCAGATAGCGGCGGGTAMGCAGGCCGGTCAGCCCGTCCGTGATCGCCAGACGCCGCTGGTCGGCCTCCAGGCCCGCCATCCGAACGATGATCAGAATCATCATGATCGCACTTACGGCCACGGCGACCAGCAGATCCCGTAGATCACCACGGATCACCTGCACGGCCAGCACGGTCGGAGCCACCAGCCCGGCACTCGACAGTGCCACCAGGCGCCGGCCGCTGCGCGCCTGCGCACGCGGGGACGCCGGCCGCGTGAGGTCGACCATGGTCGGATGCAACCCGGCGGCGCCGAGGGCGAGGTTGCCTGTCAACCAGATCGCGTCGAGGTAGTTGCCGACCTCGAAGGTCCCGTTCGTCTGCTGCACGACGTAGATGGTGTCGGCGGTCAGGTTGGCGAGCAGATTGCCCGCCAACAGGAAGAAGGCGGGTGGGCGGCTCCCGTGCCCCAGCACGAGACGGATGGCCACCCCCARCAGCGCCAGATCCATCGCCGGATAGGCCACCGAGGTGACGCCGACGAACAGATCATGGTCCGCACGCACCTGCGGCGCGATCAGGTAGAGCCAGGACAACAGAACCGCCGCGAGCAGGAACATCGATCCGTCGAGCAGGCCGGCGATGTCCCGTTCCTGGGTCCGTCGCCGGGTCAGCAGAACGAGACCGACGACGAACAGCGGATAGTGGCCCAGATATAACACATCCGGCAAGGCCGGATACTCTGTGATGTCAAGCACATAGTGAAAGATGTAGAAGGCACCATCGCCTATGGCGTACATCACCTGGCTGATTCCGATCAGCAGCCAGGGACGTCGGTCGGCCAACTCCTGGCGTCGCAGGCCGAGGAACACGGCCCCCGCGGCCGAGGCGCTGAGGCAGAGGTAGATGACCAGCCGGACGGCACGTGGGCCGCCGGTCGTGGGAAACTGGCCGTAGACGAGGATGGCGATCAGACCGAGACAGAGATAGACAAGCCAGACGTGGCTACGCCAAGCGCGCCGCCACGATGGAGCCGGCATCACCCCTCGGTTCGCGACGCGGGATCCGTGCGKGACAGCGGACGTGGCAGCGGCGCCGGGGTCCACCGGGAGGTCCGGGCCGGTGMGTCGTCCAGCTGAACGTGATGCCGTTGATGGGCGTTCGTTGTCGGGTTGACCGAGGGAATCGAACCTGTCGACCGTGCAGGACCGGCTGGCGGTGAACAGCCGCCMCGGAGGGACCGGGCCATGAGCAGCCTCTCAGTGTGGACGTACGGGTGGTACGCGTACCGGCCACGTACGCCTGTGGTGCCTTGCGGCATTCCGTTGCCGCTCACGGCACCTACAGCGCCACTGAGCCCACCCGTCTGGTTTCGACGGGTCGGACGCCGCGACCTACCGAAACCGTATCGAATGGTTGCTCTTCGTACAGGAACATTTGAAGCCCGATGGGCACTATTGTCCGATCATTTGTCCGATCATTGTGCGGGATTCGCCCCGTCCGGACGGATCTCGACTGGCGCGGTCACGAAGGGCGAGCTTCGCCCGGACCACTACGAGCCGATGATCGGCAAGTCAGGCCGACGACCGCCGTCGCGGACGTTTCCGCGACGCGGGTCAGGGGTGGGCGACGAAGTTGAAGTGCGCCCCCGACGCGAAGGTCGTCCGGAACATGGGCAACGTGTAAGGACCGTCGCCGTCCAGATCGAAGATGCGCAGTCCGAGATCATTGTCGACGAGCGTGTACATCTCGTCGGCCGTCGTACCGTAGTCCCGGGCACCGGCACCGAACTCGAAGACGAGATGCGGCCGGCTGGAGCCGATCAACTTCTGGCCGCCCTTGAACACCCCGTACTCGGCCCCCTCGACGTCAACCTTGATCAAGGTTGGCCGGTAGTCGGCCGGCATCGCGTCGTCCAGCGTCTCGACGGCCACCTCGATCCGTTCGACGTCCTCACTGTCGGGCACCCGATCACGCAGCCCGCTGTAGGCGGGCCTGCTGCGGACGTAGGTGAAGGGCAGCACCMCCGGCTGGTCGGCGAGCGCGGCCTGTCGTACCTCCACCGCCGGGAAATCGGTGGTCAACGCCGCGGCCATGTGCGGCAACRGCTCATAGGCGACGTGCCGGCCTCCCGGGGCGTGCCGGAGGATGGTCCGCAGAACGTCACCCTTGTGYGCGCCCACGTCGATACAGTTCGAGTCCTCCCGGAGGACGAAGGACAGCAGCAGCGCCAGATGCCGGTCGTCGCTGCGATTGYGGCGGGCGGTAGGAACGACGTTGTCACGCACCAGCTTCAGCGCCGGGCCGAGGCCGATGTCGACCGCCACCCGCCGGGCCCTTGCCAGCTGCTTTTCCATCCGAGGATCCATCCGCCGCGACCTCCTGTTGTTCAAGCGGTGACCTGCYGGAGTGTCATCGCCGAATGACCCATTATGACAGTCAGTACACCACTATTGGGCGAACATGATCCACGGTCAAGACCAGTAACAGGAATTTCAAGTCCACTTCATTCCCGCTCGACCCCGCTCGACCGATAATCCTTACGTCACGAAAGAGTTCGACTTCTGAACCCTTCCGCAAGGGAAGGGTTCAGAAGTCGCGGCAGACTACCCAGCGAGACCGTTCGACCTCGCATCGGCCGCCGCCGCGATGGAGAAAATCGACGGCGGCCGCGCCGGCATCCCGTCCTCAGCGGGCTCCGGCGAGAATCTGCTCGTCGACCGGCTCCGCGGCGAAGGATCCCACCGGTGGGCAGGTGCAGACCAGGTTGCGATCACCATAGGCGCCGTCGATCCGACGTACCGGGGGCCAGTACTTGGCGGCCCGCAGCGAAGCGACGGGATAGGCCGCCACCGATCGCGGATAAGCGTGTGACCATTCGTTGGCGGTAACCATCTGTGCAGTATGCGGAGCATTATGCAGGGGATTGTCGGTCCGCGGCCAGATACCGTCTCCGACCTTGTCCGCCTCGGCCCGAATGGAGATCATTGCGTCGCAGAAACGATCGATCTCGCCGAGATCCTCACTCTCCGTCGGCTCGACCATCAGTGTTCCGGCAACCGGGAATGACATGGTCGGAGCATGGAAACCGTAGTCGATGAGACGCTTCGCCACGTCGTCCACGGTGACGCCGGTCAGCTTCGTCAACGGCCGTAGGTCCAGAATGCACTCATGGGCGACCAGCCCGTCCCGGCCCGCGTAGAGCACCGGATAGTACGGATGCAGCCGGTGGGCAATGTAGTTGGCGTTCAGGACGGCCACCGAGGTTGCCCGGCGCAGGCCGTCCGCCCCCATCATCCGAATGTAGGYCCACGGAATCATAAGAATTCCGGCCGAGCCCCACGGGGATCCCGAGATCGGGCCCACTCCGGTGGCCGGTCCTGCCTCCGGCCGCAGCGGGTGGTTCGGCAGATAGGGCAGGAGTTTCTCGACCACGGCCACCGGGCCGACCCCCGGACCCCCGCCCCCATGCGGGATGCAGAACGTCTTGTGCAGGTTCAGGTGGCTCACGTCGGCCCCGAACTGCCCCGGCCTGGCGAGCCCCACCAGAGCGTTGAGATTCGCTCCGTCGACGTACACCAGACCGCCGGCCTCATGCACGATCGCGCACGCCTGCCCGATGYCCTCCTCGTACACACCATGGGTCGACGGGTAGGTGACCATCAGCGCGGCCAAGGCGTCCGCGTTCGCGCGGGCCTTGCGGGCCAGATCGTTCAGGTCGACGTTTCCGTCGTCGTCACAGGAGACGACGACCACCCGCATTCCCGCCATCGCGGCGCTCGCCGCATTCGTCCCGTGCRCCGAGGAGGGAATGAGACAGATGTTTCGCACCACGGATCCGGGAACAGCATGATCGCGGTGATAGGCCCGGATGGCGAGCAGCCCGGCGAGCTCACCCTGGCTGCCGGCATTTGGCTGGAGGGAGACCCCCGCATATCCGGTGATCTGCGCGAGCCAACGCTCCAGGTCCTGAATCATCGCGAGGTATCCGGCGGCCTGGTCCAACGGGGCAAATGGATGGATGTCAGCGAATTCCGGCCAGGTGACCGCGGCCATCTCAGTGGTCGCGTTGAGTTTCATCGTGCACGACCCCAGGGGGATCATGCCCCGGTCAAGAGCCAGATCAAGATCGGACAGTCGACGCAGATAGCGGAGCATCGCGGTCTCCGACCGATGGTCGTGGAACACCGGATGCTGCAGGTAGGGATCCGTACGCACCAGTTCGGCGGGCAGCGCCACCGGCTCGTCCGCCGCTTGGTCCGCCTGGTCCGCCTGGTCCGCCTGGTCCGCGCGGGCCACGAGATGATCGTTCGCCGCCGCGACGGACCCGGTCCAGGCCCCGGTCCGGATCTCGGTCCCGGTCCCGGTCCCGGTCCAAGTGATGCCCGCCGTCGCCTCCGGGCCCACCCCGAAGGCCGACCGGACGGCCTCCAGCTCGGCCTGGCCCGTCGTTTCGTTGCAGGAGATACCCACGTGGTCGTCGTCGACCAGCCGCAGGTTCACGCCCCGCGCCAACGCGTCCGCAACCACCTGGGTGGCCCGGCCCGGCACCGCGGCGAGGACGGTGTCGAAGAACGCGTCGTGCACCACCGTCACACCGGCGGCGCGCAGGCCTTCGGYGAGGCGCACCGCGTGCCCGTGGATGCGACGCGCGATCCCGGCCAGGCCCTCCGGGCCGTGGTAGACCGCGTACATGGAGGCGAGTACCGCGGGCAGCACCTGGGCCGTGCAGATGTTGCTCGTCGCCTTCTCCCGTCGGATGTGCTGCTCACGGGTCTGCAGGGTGAGCCGGTACGCGGGTGCGCCGTCCGCATCGACCGACACCCCGACGAGCCGCCCCGGCAGGGACCGTTCCAGCCCCTTGCGCACTGCGAGGTAGCCGGCGTGCGGGCCTCCGAAGGACAGCGGTAGTCCGAACCGCTGCGTGCTCCCCACCGCGATGTCCGCGCCGAGGTCGCCAGGCGCCCGCAGCAGGGTCAGCGCCAGCGGATCGGCGGCGATCGTGACGACGATGCCGCGCTCCCTCGCCGATGCGATCACAGCACGCACATCCCGCAGGACGCCCGCCGGCCCGGGATAGGACAGCAGCAGGCCGAAGGCCGCATCCAGCTGCGCCGGGCCCACGGCCGTGAGTCCGGCTGCGAGATCCGCGACCACCACATTGATCCCCAGCGCCTCCGCCCTGGTCGCGACCACCGAGACGGTCTGCGGGAGGGTGTCGGCATCGATGAGGAACGTCGCGCGGGAACCCTTCGCCGTCCGAAACGCGATCTGCATCGCCTCGGCCGCCGCGGTCGGCTCGTCCAGCAGGGAGGCTCCGGCCACCGCAAGGCCGGTCAAATCAGTGATCATCGTCTGGAAGTTGAGCAACGCTTCCAGGCGGCCCTGGGAGATCTCCGGCTGGTACGGCGTGTACGCCGTATACCACGCGGGGTTCTCCAGGACGTTGCGCTGGATGACTCCCGGCATCACCGCGGGATGGAATCCCAGCCCGATCATCGAGGAAACCGGTCGGTTCCTGCTACCGAACGCGCGTAGGGCCGCGAGCACCGCGGGCTCGCTCAGCGCCGCGGGAAGATCCAGATCATGGTCACGGATGCTTGCCGGGACGGCCGCGTCGGTGAGCGCGGCCAGTGATTCCACCCGCAGCGCATCCAGCATCTCCCGTTGGGATGACGGGTCCGGGCCGATGTGCCGATCGGCGAACCGCGGGATGGCCGCGGCGGGCAGCCGCCTCGCACCGTTCCTGCCCACCGCCGCGGCACTGCCCTGTCGCGGCGCCCCCGACCGCGCGTGCGACGACGCGGGACTGATGGTGGCGGTCGTGGCGGTCGTGGCCGGTCCATCGGCAGCCGTGGCCGGTCCATCGGCATAGGGGGTGTCGTCGTACTGGGTGACGTCAGGCATGATGACTGCTCCGGAGGTCGGGCGACGACGGATCATGCCGGCGCCGCGGCGGGCCTCCCCCTCTGTCATTGACCTGAGAGCTTCACCAGCGCCGMCGCCGGCAGTCCGGGGAGCTGCGGGCGGGGAACGCGGCTTTCACCGTCGGCGGGACACCCCACGGCGTCCACTTTCCAGAGTTGCCTGACCCGGCGGTTGGGGGCCTGAGAGTTTATGGGGAGARCTTGCTCCTTCGGCGTCCCGAACGGCGAGCGACCGGGACTCTCCCGCACGGGCGTGAGCGGCATCGGTATGGAGTTGTGGGACGGGGCACGGATGACCCGGGGATGCCTACCAGTAGCGAATGATCGACTCCCAACTGGCGCCGGTCCCCTCGACGCCGGCTGCGTTCAGCCACGATTCCACTCCCCGAACACTAGCTGCGGGGGCCCCGCGGGCCAACCAGCGTCCCCCACCGAAACCTGTCCGCAACATGAACACACGAACCCGTGGGGCCGTGGGCCCCGACCACGGGCTCACGGGCTCACGGGCTCATCGTTCGTCCGCCATCCGATCCCGCGGGCGGTGGCAGCGGCCTCGGCGTCAAGGCCGCCCGCCGGTAGGCGATACGACCGCGGATAACTATATATTTAGACACATGTCACAACTCTACAAAAAATATCAAGAAACATCAAGATTCCGAGATGTGCTTCAGGACTGACGTCGAAAAACCGGGCCATGCCCCCTGGAATGCCCTCCCGATGCTCTCCCACCCGCGCGGACGACACCTACACAGATGAAATGCGAGGTATCGCCGGGTCGCCGGACTGCACGCGCATCATACGGTTCATCTGCACCATCCGACGCCGACGCCCGCCATGAAAGGTGCGGCCGGGCAGGCCGAACGCGGACACAGACACGAGGGCGTCATCACACRAGCTGGATAGGAAGACGGCCAGTAAGCCGTCATCGTCGACTACCCGGCAAAAAATTCGCCATGGCAATTGATCATGTGGCAACCACCGCCTGGGGTTGAACCGGTGCGGCGTCTGGACTTAACCTACGGATGCCGGCTGCGCGAGCTTCATTGCACTAGCTTCATTGCACGGCGACCACTCTGGGCGATGGCAAGTAGGAGGAGAACTCCTCTTTCCGCCGTCCAACATCACGGGGAGGTAGAGCTCGATGCAGGGCCTTCGGTCACTGTTCAGAGGTCGATGCGCCCTTATCCCGTCRCTCCACACGCAGGGCACGGATGCGTATCCGCATCCMGGCAGCCCGGCGGTCGCCGGGGTGCCAGCGGGGAGACCGGTACAGCCGTTCCACCATTGGAACCCGACCGGGCCATGAGATCGCTCCAGAGAGCACAGTCCTTCGGCCAGCTGGCATCCCTGGTCAGCCTGATCGGGGTGGGTGTCGCGCTCAGCGCGCTGTTTCAGCTGTTCCACCTGCCGAATATCTCGAAGGTGCACGGCTATCGGATGGCCATCGCGGTGCTGCTGGCGGTCGGCCTGTAYGGCGCCACGCTGGGGATCGCCCGCGCGGCCTGGGCGGACATCCGCCGGATCGTGCTCGTCGTCACCGTGGGCGTCGCCCTCAAGGCCCTGCTGATCGGTGGCGCCCTGGCCCTCGCGCTCGGCGACCCGCTGTACCTTCTTCTTGGCGTGGTGGTCGCCCAGATCGATCCCCTGTCGGTAGCCACGCTCACCTCGGGTTCGCGAATGTCCGAACGCGGTCAGGATCTCCTGCGCAGCTGGGCTGCCTTCGACGATCCCGTGACGGTACTCCTTACTGTGTCCCTGGTCACAGCGGTCGGTTCGACGTTCGTCAAGGACCAGCCCGCGATGACGCCGGATCTCGGTGGACCGTCGGGAGTCAGCGGTTTCTTCGTCGGCTTGGCGCTCAACCTCGGCCTCGTCACCCTCACCGCCCTGCTGTGGCGGGGCGCCAAGAGAAACGCGACCAGCGCCCTGGCATTGACAACGGGTCTGATCATGGTGGCAGCAGGGTTCTTTCTCATGCTGGCGGTAGCAATCGGTGGGCTGATCCTCCGTCCCGATGCCAAGCTCTTCCCCGAGCGCGGGGACGACTTCTTCCCCCACCTCGTGGAGAGGACCGTACGGGTCGCGTTCTATGGTGCGGCGGTCGCGCTCGKCCTGCTTCTCTCCGGCGGAATCGCCTTTGTCCACGGGGCCGCTCTGGGAGCCGCAGCCTTCGCCGCACAGGGTCTCGTCGGCTACCTTCTGACCCACCGCATGTCCCGACGTGACCGGGTTTATCTGGCCGCTTCCCAACAGAACGGCATCACGAGTATCGTGCTGTCCCTGGCCTTGGAGCCGGCGATTCCCGGGGTCGCCGCCGTCGTCGCTCCGGCGATCGTCACCATCAACCTGCTGCACTGGCTGATCAATCGCTGGATCGGCACCAGGCCGAGCGTCTTCGGAATCACCGCCGCGGACGACGCGGCCTTCGACGACCGCGGCCTTCGACGACCGCAGCCTGCCGCTGCGGGAGATGTCCCCGCGGGGCAGCGACCTGCTGGCTGTTGAGTAAGTGATGCGATGTGTGRGTGAACTTGAAGCAGGGGGCGCAGCGTGCGGGTGCCCACTACGTCACCGCCTACCGCTGGTTTCGGGAAGGGAAGCTGCCCGTACCGGCGCGCCCGGTCGGGCAGCTGATCCTGGTCGAGCCGTCCGCCGTCGAACGCCCCGCGGGAGCCGCCGCGGTGTACGCGCGGGTCTCCCCCGCCGACCGGCGTCCCGGCCCTGACCGTCCGGTTGCCCGTGTCACCGCATGGGCAACCGGACGTGAGCTCGAAGACCTGCTCCGGCTGTGGGGCCGCCATCCGGCAACAGGTGGCTGCGAGCAAGGCGCCTACTCATGCTTCATGACCCGCAACGGTCAGACGAAGACCGTCTCGGCTGGGCGCAGGAGCCGCGCCAAGGCCTCGGCCGGAAGCACCGCAGCATCGGCCGGATGGGTTGAAAGCGGAGCAATCTGGGTGCGGTAGCAGTCGACCGCTCGCTGCTTGGCCCGATGCACGTCGACGGGAAGATGCACCCGTCGCGCCCTGGCCCAAGGAACTCGCGGGTCGTCCGGCACCGCCCAGTGCCAGGTCCAGATGGGGTACTCGAGCAGCCGGGTGCCCGCCCGCGCGGCGGCGATCTCCGCCGCCCGACCCGTCGCCTCATGATCTGGATGACGATCCCCGGCATACGTCGCGAGCAGCCACCCGTCGGCGGTGAGCAACGGTTCCAGCTGGTCGGCCAACAACTCCTCGTGCCCGGCGACCCGCCCGTCGCGCAGGCCGACCCGATGCACCGGTACCTGGGCCAGGCCGAGTTCGGCGAGAGCGGAATGCTGTTCCGCCACCCGTCGCCGCGCAAGCTCGGCCGGCGACAGCGTCGGAGATCCGGGATGGGATGCATCACCATCAGTCACAGCAACAACGGTGAGCGACACACTCAGCGTAGACAGGATGGTCATCAGACCACCGATGCCCAGCACCTCATCGTCCGGGTGGGGAGCCACGATCACCGCGTTTGTGGGCGGAACGGTCAGGTCCAGCTCCGCCCACCCCGGATCCCATCCCTGCCAGACCGATTCGGGGGTCCCGCTGTCGTCGGCGAAGGGCCGACGCTCGTCCGCCACGCGTTCCTCCTGCATCGTTCTTCCATACGGCATGCGGCGCGGCACCGCAYGGACATCGGTGCGGTCATCGGCAACGCCACACGCACGGGGCGGCATAGCGCCCCCACGACGCCGGCAGGCACCATCACAGTCCCATCTTCCGGGCACAGTCCCATCTTCCGGGCACAGTCCCATCTTTCGGACAAAGCCCACTCTCCCGGGTGCGCCCACGTCGCAAGCAGGGTGGGCGGGGCGGGACTGCGCTGGGCTTGAGCGACGGGCCGAAACGCGACGGGCCAGAACGCGACGGACCAGAACGCGACGGGCCAGAACGCGACGGGCCAGAACGCGACGAGACGCGGGAACTGCGTGGAGCCGGTGATGATCGAGGGGTACCGATCGTTCGAGCTGATAGGGCACGGCGGTTTCAGCACGGTCTACCGCGCGGAACAGGAGATATTCGATCGCCGGGCCGCCGTCAAGGTGATGCATTCCGATCTGCGGGATCCCGCGGCCGAGCGTCGTTTCGTGCGCGCATGCAAGGCGACCGGGCGCCCCACCGGACATCCGCGCCAACACGGATACAGCCAGGCATGGGAGTACCTACYGGCTACAGTCGTCACCCTGGACGGACAGAACGAGCCCATTCCGGGGGTACCGGCCTGTTCGGGCTATCTGTAGCCGTTGCGCGAGTACGGCCGGGAACGGGCCCCTCGGTCGAGGCCACACCGTCGAGGCCATGCTGTCCATCCGGCGGAGTCCAAGGTCCATCCGCCGGCCCGTCCGGCACCCGATGTCGGCCGACCGGAGTGCCACGGTCAGATGCCGACGAGACGACGCGGGGACGGGATGGTCTCGACGACCTCGTCCACGACGTCCTCGGCGATGACGCGGCGCAGTTCCGCCTCGGGGCTCAGCACCAGCCGGTGTGCCAGGACCGGCTTGGCCAGCACCTTGACATCGTCGGGGGTCACGAAGGCCCGTCCCTGCGACGCGGCACGCACCTGGACGGCCCGAAGCAGCGCGATACTGCCTCGTGGGCTCGCCCCCAGGCGGACGACATCCGGCAGCGTGCGGGTCGCGGCGACCAGATCGACGATGTACCGCCGGAGGGCGGGTGCCACATGGATGGCGAGTGTCCGGGCCGCGTGGGCMACCACGTCCTCCGCCCGCATCACCGGTCTCAGATCCTCGATGCGCCGACCCACCTGCCGACCATCGAGGATCTCCAGCTCCGCAGCGAGGGAGGGATATCCCATCCGCAGTCGCATGAGGAACCGGTCCAAGCGGGCCTCGGGCAGGCTGTACGTGCCGTCCAGGTCGATCGGGTTCTGCGTCGCGACGACCATGAAGGGCCGCGGTACCGGATAGCCGGTCCCATCGACGGTGACCCGCCCCTCCTCCATGGCCTCCAGCAGAGCCGACTGCGTCTTCGGCGAGGCGCGGTTGATCCCATCGCCGATGACAAGATTGGTGAACACCGGGCCCGCGCGGAGTCCGAACTCGCCGGCACGCTGGTTGTAGACCATCGTCCCGATGATGTCCGCGGGCAGCAGGTCGGGCGTGAACTGGATGCGATGACAGCCGGCGCCCACCGACGCGGCGAGGCTGCGGGCCAGGGAGGTCTTCCCCAGACCGGGGACATCCTCGACGAGGAGATGGCCGTCGGCGAACATACAGATCGTCGCGAGATCCACCACCTCACGCTTGCCGCGGATGACCTTCTCGACGTTTGCGACCACATCATGGAAGGAGGCTGAGAACGTGGCAACCGCGGACCGGTCGCCAGACGTACTGTCGCGGCCGTCGCCCATGYGGGTCACGCGCTGCCTCCTAGCCCAGTGGTGTCGGGGAACGAGGACCGTCCGAGCGATGCGGACAGCGTGCTCAATCACCGGAATGGGCTCCTCGTGGGTTGATGGAGGCGGACCGTGCCGGGCGAGGGGGCAACCGGCCCGGTCCGCCCACGGGCGGCGGGGGGAACCGCCCGGGTACGGCGGCCCGCGGCGGCCGTCGCCGCCGCAGAGCCGATCCGTTCCGCTGCGATAGACGACGAGCCGACCCGCTTCGTTGTTCCATAACCCGACTGAATTGTCGATCCAGTGATCCTATGACCGGATGGTATCGTCGATCGCTTCGATTCGTGCAGATCTTGCTACTCTCCGTAGAGATCTGGGTGTGACATCACGAAAGGCGGCACGAGGGTCGCAACCTGTCGACCGAGAGAGGCGTCTTACGCGACAAGAACGACAACCCCGCCCAGACGGACCATCCCGAGATGGGCAACATCAGCCCAAGATGCTTATGGCCTGTCCGCGTATTGTTGGGTGATACGTGGAGATGTGGTGAGCGATGTACCCCTCCTACGGCGCTCACCCGGAGGTGTCTGTGTGGGCGGGGTGGCCCGCCCACACAGACACCGGCACCGCAGCCAGACGGCGTCGGGCCCATGAACGAAAATCGATGGCCAGCCGGTCCAGGCCCCTCAGTTCGACGACGCGGAATCCGACAACGTCGTGCAGGCCGCGGTCGTGCAGGCCGCGGGACCCGGGTCGAAGCCGGCGGTTGCATGGTGAGGACATGGGTGAGGACGAGGTAGGCACCGCTGGGYAGGGCGTCCACGAGGCGGCGGACAATGCCAGGCTTCAGGAACGGTCCGGATGCGGTCGGTGGCGGGCGGCTGGACGGCCGTCGGGCCACCCGGGGCGGTAGGAAAGGAAGTGCGTGCGCACGCGGGCGGTMACCGAGATCCATAAACCCGCGGAGCAAGATCCGTGAACCCGCGGAGGCCCTACGGATAGTGAGGTGCAGARCCCGCGACGCATCATTCGTCACGTTTTGTAGCTTCATCAGAGATACATTAACGCGAAGGAAACACTGATTTACGCCCCAGAAACCCTACCGTGCGAGCCTCCTTCTACGTATCACCCGGCTTCCACCCTCGAGCCGGGCAGGCCAACCGGTAATCTCAGCACGGTGAGGTGATTACAGCTATGCACGACATTGTGACGATAGCCGCCACTATTAACGAGCGTCCCACTCTCGAGGAAACCGACGCGATGCTGGCCGAATTGCGGCGGCTACCACGCGATGGGAAGACCATCGAGCTGATCGATGAACTGCTCGAATTCCGGTCGCTCCTRAAGGCGACGGCCTGAGCTGTACCCCCGGAGCGACCGGAATCGAACGATCGGAACCAGTAATTATCCCGACAACCCGGCGGAGTTTCGTGTTCCGGACGGTGTCGTCGGATCACCCGTCTGTCGGGTTACTGCTGACCCCCGCCGAACGGCTGGCCCTGCTGCTGCTGCTCGCCGCCCAGCCCCGAGGCGAAACGCTCCCCAGCGATTCCTCCACCCTGAACACCCGCGCCTACTCCCGCAAGCTCCAGGAGTCGGTTCTCGACGTACCGCTCGCTGTGGTGCGTCTTGTCCGCGATCCGCTGGACGAGGTCGTTGACGCTCGTCGCAGAGTCAAGGTCCGCCGGGCTCACCTGACCGAACTGGTCAAGGATACGGTAACGAATCTGCCRCCAGTTCTGCCGCAGCTGCTGTTCCACCTGCTGCACCTGCTGCTGTTGAGCCATTTTCCCTCTTTCTCCTCTCGAGCAGAACATCCGGATGCGTGTCGGCCAGCACCGGCCGGCACGGGAGGGACGTTACCGCAGCCGAGTCGGKCGACGTCAAACCCGAGAACCGATATGAATGTATCCTCATGCATCCGACGTCCGGCACCTGCGAGTCGCATTCAGAGCACATCGCTTCGTGCTGGTTGAGAAGATGACCGCAGCAGGGTGGAACTCGCACCAAGGGAACAAAGTGCCGCACTGTACAGGATTCTTGAAATCTCGGTTGAACAACGTTTCAGAGCGGCGGAAATCCTGGACGATGGGCGGGTGGTCATCCGTCCGCATGCCCCTCGGCCTGCCGGCAGGTGCCGGTCCAGAAAAGTCAGTACGTGGACCCCGCCGCCCCGAGAGTTAGACAGACCACCATCAACCCAAACGGACGCTCGCTCAGTGAGCCTCATACCTCATTCGAGTCCCCAGCGGGTGGCGGTGAGGTCGAGGCGGTCCTTGACGAGGTGGCGGCAGGTGCCCTCGACGACGCCGGTCGCGATCGGCCAGCCGTTGGCGAGCGCGGTGTCGTAGCCGAGGTAGGCGGCTTTGGCGGTCAGGTAGGGGGCTTTGGCGGTCAGCCAGTTCCGGGCCAGCTCGACCGCCTGGCGCTCGCCGACCCGCTGCCCGGTGAACCGCTCCACCGTGGCGACCGGCGCCACCCCGGCCCGCGTCTCCCGTTCGGCGAGCCTGTCCAGACAGGCCTGCAGCAGCGCCCGCTGCACCTCCCTGCCCCGATCGTGGATCAGCTCCTCGAGCGCGTCGGCTGTCGACCCCGCCGCGGCGCTGCCCGCCAGGTCCGCCTCCAGCGCGGAGTACAGTGCACGCGCCGCCGCGAACAACCCCGCCCGCGCGGCTTCCGTCGCTACTCTGCGCCTGGCTCTGGGTGCCAGCCAGCGCCCGATCGGCCTGGGCGCACCACGAACATGGTCCCTCGGCGACAGGCCATCGAGCACAGCATCGAAGTCCGTGCACGACCGGCTCGACACCCCAGGTCAGCGGACGCTCCGGYTCGGCCGGGTCGCCGGTGTTGACCTCCAGGCCGTGGATGAACGCGAACATAGCTCGGCMAGGCTGACAGCCGCGCCACGACGATCGGCCCCTCGGCAATGACCTCGTGCCAGGCCTCCGCATACCGACAGGCAAGATTCTCATCGACGGAGGCAATGACGTCGACCGGTGCCGCCGCGCGGACCGGAGATCCTCCACATAGATCAGGAGGACTATTCAGAACCCTTCAATCAAGATCCTTAGCGGCGCCCTGCCCTACGACAATGCATGATCTAGATCATCTGAGCTGAGAGGCCTGGATAAGCCTCCTCGTAGGTGCCCCTGATCGAGGACAGCACGGCCGGCGAGCGCGGTGACCACCAACGTTCACGAGGTCGGATCCGCATGATCGCGCAGCGGCCGAACTGTGGGAAGCCAGGCACGGTTCAGGGACCRCAGACCGTACTCAGGTMCCCCAAATTCACCGRCCGTCGGCTAGGACAGTTCGGCTAGGACGGTTTAAGTAGGTACGGCGATGGTCCAGGGCAGAGGTGGAGGGGCCGATGCAGGACGGATGGCTGGGACGGCTCACCAGAGCGTTCCCCGACGACCCCGGGCTGATCAACCTCAAGGCGGCCGTCCGGGTTGCCTTCATCGCCCCCACGCTGCTGGCCGTCACCTATCTGGCTGGTGGGGACGTGCGGCTGAGCCTGTTCGCCTGGTTCGGYGCCTACACCCTGCTGGAGTTCATCGACTTCACCGGGCCGACCAAGACCAGGCTGTTGGCCTACGTCGCGTTCGTGCTTATCACCGTCTCGCTCATCGTCATCGGCGCGTTGTGCTCCCGGACACCTTGGCTGGCRGCACCGGTGACCGCGCTGGTCGCCCTGGTCGTGCTGTTTTCCGGGGTCCTCAACGCGTATTTCGCCGCCGCCGGACGGGCCACGCTGATGGCCTTCGTCCTGTCGGTGATGACGCCTGGCCCGGTGTCCGCCATTCCGGAACGGCTCGCCGGCTGGGGGGCCGCCATGGTGGTGGCCGTCACCGCGGCCATGGTGCTGTGGACGGAGCGGCCCCCAACACGGCTGCGTGCCGCGCTGGCCCAGGCGTGTCGGTCGATGGCCGCCGGGGTGGCGTGGACGACCATGCCTTTTCCGCAGTCTGACGGGACCGGGGCGGACGGGACCGGGGCGGACGAAGTTCCCCGGATCTGGACCGACGTGTTCCACCTGCGCCGCAGGTTCGCCGAGACCGCGCACCGGCCCAGCGGTGTCGGCGGGCGCACCGCGGCGCTGGGGTATCTCGTCGTGGACGTCAACTGGCTGGTCCCGTTCGCCGAACCGCGTGCGGACCGGAATCGGATCGCGGCGGCATGCTTCCCCCGCGAAGCTGCCGAGATCCACACCGCCGCCGCTGCCACGCTCGCCGCCGCGGCCGATCGACTCGACCGCGGTCCACGGCCGAGCGAGAGGCTCGGCCTGGACCGTTTGGAGCGGGCTGAGCGGAGGATGCGCACGGCCCTGCTGGACTACCTGGAGGGGCAAGTCAGCCGGCCGGCGCCGGACGCTGACGGGTGGAGCGCCCGATCGGCCCAGAAGATGGATGATCTCGTGGTCGCCGAGTCGGAGCAGYCGCCGGCGGACCTCGCGATCGCCGAGGCGTTCCGGCTGCGCAGGCTGGCCCGGGGGACCCGGGAGCTGGCGACGAACGTGCTGCAGGTGACCGCGCCGRCACCGGCGCTGCGCTCCTGGGTGCGGCMGCGTGGCTGGCCCGCCAGGCTAAGGCGGCTCACCCGGCGAGGCGCCGCCGCCACCGATCTGGCCGCCGGATATGCCAGCATCCGGTCGGTGTGGTTCCGCAACAGCGTCCGCGGCGCCGTGGGGCTCGCCCTCGCTGTCGCCCTGGCCCAGAACACCGAGGTGCAGCACGGCTTCTGGGTCGTGCTGGGTACCCTGTCGGTGCTGCGGTCGAACGTGGTGGCGACCAGCTCGACGATCCTGCGGGACCTGCTGGGCACCGGGATCGGCATTGTGGTGGGTGGCCTGTTCGTCGCCCTGATCGGTACCCACACCGTAGTATCGTGGCCGCTGCTGCCGCTGGCTGTGTTCGTCGCCGRCTACATGCGACGGAAGTCGTTCTTCGCGCTGGGCCAGGCAGGCTTCACCGTTGCCATCCTCATCCTTTTCAACATCGTTGAACCATTAGGCTGGCGGGTGGGGCTGGTCCGCATTCAGGACGTTATGATCGGCTTCGGGGTTAGCCTGGCCGTGGGAGCGCTGCTGTGGCCGCGAGGAGCGGCGGCGGTAATCCGGCACCGTGCCGCCGCGGCCTATCGGATGGGCGCGGMTTTCCTCGCCCTGGTCGTCATGCGGGCACCCGGTGATGACGATCCGCCCAGCGCCCGGCCGCGAACCTCGCCCTGGCTGGACCCGGCCTATACCGACATGTCGGGCCATCCGGACGGCCCCGCGGACACCATCGGTGTGCTCGTGAGCCGGGTCGGCGCCTCCCGAACAGCCGGCGCATCCCAAACAGCCGGCGCATCCCGAACAGAGGACGCCGACACCGCGGGCTCGGACGATGCGGCCCTCCGCCGTCCCAGCCGGGACCAGCAGGTGGCCGCCGCGGCCCGCGATGCCATCCGCGCCGGGCGGCTGCTCGACGACGCGGTCCRTCAGTACCTGTCGGAGCAGCCTGACGGCCGGCTCGACGTCGACGCGCTCATGACCGTCGTCGGCGGGGCGCTGCGGCTGCGCCGGACCGCGCAGCTGCTGCACGCCGGCGACGTGCCCTGGCCGGCCGACATCCTGCGGGCCGGGGGCGGCGTCAACATGATCGCCTCGACCATAGAGATCTCCGCCGCGCTGCCCGATCTGGCCGCAGCCCAGGAAGCGGTCACGGTGGAGACGACCGAGCTGTGCGACTGGTATCTGCGGTTCGCCGAGGCACTCGGCGGCGGCAAGCCTCCGCCGCCGGCAGACCCGAACCCCACTCCTGGCCCGGCCAGCATGGCGGCGCTGGCCGTGGTGCGCCATGGCGCCGCCGCGCACCGACGCCCGGAACTACGCGCCGGCGTGGCGCTCGCAGCACGCGCGACCTATCTCGACATCCTGCGTGGTCTGCAACCGATGCTCACTGACGCGGGCCTGGCGCTCGTTCACCAGGGCCCCGCTGGACGCCGCGGCTGGGCGGCCGACGTACGACCCCGGCGGACTCGCCGGATGCCACGCTGATGAACCCATCCGTTCGCTGACTTCGTTACGGTCGCCCGTCGTGGCGCAGGTGCCCCACCTGCGCCACGACGGCCGATCAGTTCACCTGGGCGTGCCGCCGGCCATCGGGCGCCGGGACGAGCCGGCCGCAGGCCGCCGGGTCGGTCGCCTCCTCGGGCAGGGCCGGATTGAGCTCGCTGCGGCCGGGGCCGTCGTAGCGGCCGTTGTGGCTGAAGTCGACACCGTGCTGTTCGATCACGCCCTCACCGGCCCGCAACTGCGCGGCGACCGCCGGGGTGACCGTGAACGTGCGGTGGTAGGTCGCATTCCCAACCGGGAACCTCGCCACCGCCAGCTCGCTGGCCGGGCTGGTGTCGCCGGACGTGGTCAGCGACACCGCGACCGGGCCACGCCACGGGTTGCCGTCAACGGTCCGGAAGTGGCCGTGGACGCCGGTGCCGGTCACGTTCGGCGGTGGACAGACGTGGCGGCCACCGATATGGATGTGCTGCGCGTGCGGCAGAGCCGGCGCCAGCCCGCGACTGAAGATCGAGATGGTGAGTTGGTCGCCCCGCAGGATCGCGGTAGCGGTGCTGCGGGCGCCGGAATGGTTCAACGGCATGAGTGTCGCTTGAAGGAAGGTCTCCGCRGCGCCGGAGCCGGGCGTCGGCCCGCCGCGGCCACCGTCGGCGGCCGCGGGTGTCGCGGCAAGCGCCGACAAGACCCCCAGCCCGACGGCAGGCAGCAGCACCTTTCGAATCAACTGACTACTCACAGTCATGAAGTCATAGAAGGACGTGGGCCCGGACGCGTCAAATCGACCGACCGAAACCTGCGGGGTGCCAGAACTGGGTCATCGGCGTTGATCTAGGCTTTTAGGCGGCCCGTTCGTATTCGTTGATCAAGCCGCCGAGGGCGGGGCGACGTGTGGTCCTTTTCTTGGTCAGATCAGCAACGGGCTGGTCGGGCCGTGGTGGCTGAAGATCGCGGCTACGGTGGGGCGTCGTTCGCTGTAGCGGGCCGCGTAGGCGTCCGCCTGGGAGTTCGGGGCGGGATCGCGACCGCGGTGATGCCGGCGTCGGCGAGGACCGCGTCGGCGAGGACCGCGTCGAACGATGCGGTGAGTCGAACGATGCGGTGAACTGTCCCGCCCGGTCACGGATCAGGAACGGACTTCGGGTGGATGCGGCGCAGCACTGCGACCTCGTGCCGCAGCACGAGCAACTCGATGTCCTTGGATGYCGACGACCGGCCGAGCAGCACCAGCCAGYCCCACACACCCGAACGAAGATCAGACAGAACAGATAGAACAGATAGAACAGCCACACCGACGCAGGTGACCATGATGCCGGCAGCCGCGCCGCACATCGTCCCAGCTCACAGGCCCAAGCCGACTTCTGGCGCCCCACAGGCCGGCCGAGAGTACATGTCCCAGCAGTTGATCCGCCGCTATTTGCGATGATATACCCTAAAATCGGTAGCCGAGGTTGGCCCACAGGCCACACTCCGACTGGATCTTCCTGCTTCGCCGGGTTCGCCCGGCCGAGCCAGCGTAAGGAGAGACGTGGCTGAGCAGCACAATGGCACCGGGAACCCGACGGGCCATTCGAAGATCGACACGACGACGCCGCATTCAGCTCGGATCTGGAACTACTGGATGGGCGGCAAGGACAACTACCCGGTGGACCGCGAGGCCGGCGACGCCTACATCAAGGTGTTCCCGGGGATCGTCACCCTGGCCAAGGAGTCCCGGCGGTTCCTCATCCGGGCTGTGGCCCACCTCGCCGGCGAGAGGGGCGTCCACCAGTTCCTCGACATCGGCACTGGCCTGCCGACGATGCAGAACACCCATGAAGTCGCCCAGCGCATCGCACCCGATTCCCGCATCGTGTACGTCGACAATGACCCGCTGGTACTAGTACACGCCCGCGCCCTGCTGGTCAACACCACACCGGAAGGTGTGACAACCTATCTCGACGCTGATCTCCACGATCCGGACCGGATCATTGCTGGTGCCAAGAACGTACTGAACTTCAACGAGCCGATCGTCGTCATGTTCATGGGGATCCTGGGGCACGTCGCCGACTTTGATGAGGCACGGGCGATCGTGGCGCGGGTGGTGGCCGCCGTCCCGTCCGGCAGCTATCTACTGCTGTGGGACAGCACCAACACCAGCGAGGGCTTCGACGAAGCCCAGCAGGGCTATGACGACACGGGCGCGGTCCCCTACATCCTGCGCAGTCCGGATCAGGTTGCCCGTTTCTTCGACGGTCTGGACCTTCTAGAGCCGGGTGTGGTGTCGATCTCGCAGTGGCAGCCGGACGGCGCCGAGGGCTTTGCCGCAGTGGATGGATACGGCGCCGTGGCCCGTAAGCCGTAGAATTGGATGATCTAACTTTTGAAGGTTTCGCGCGGCCCTACCTACCGATAACGGGGAAGTAACGCAACACGCCCGGGCCCCATCCCTATGTACTCCTCCGGGAGAAACGGCCGCCGCGCGTGCCGTTGCCCGCGTGGGATGGCGCCGACGGCGGGTCGTACGACCTCGTGGCCGCCCTCGCCGGYCGGCGCTGCGCGGGTACGCCGCCAGCGGTTTCACGGCGCCGATCCAGGTGCACCAGCGCAGGGAGGACGACCGCTCGCACCACGAATGCGTCGAGCGCCACACCGACCGCCAGACCCACCCCGAGCAGCTTCAGCGTGCGGGACGGCTGCGCCACGACCACCGACAACGCCAGGATCATGATGAGGTTCATGGTGAGGACGACGTGCCCCACGTCGGCGTGGCCGCGGCTGACCGCGTCGCCTTCGAGCGCCCGCCAGCCTGGCGCATCGGTTTCGCGCAGTCTGCTCAGCAGGCTCAGGTTCATGCCCGGGGATAGGCCGAACCCGACGACCAGCACGAAGACCAGGATGAACGGTTCGATCGGACCGGCCTGGAGGCCCAGTTTCCCGGCGAAACGGTCCTGCTGGAAGACCGTCGCCAGGACACCGACCGTCGCAAGGCCGCACGACAGCTCCGAAACGGCGAGCACGGCGGCGGTGACGCGCGAGGACGCCGTGAGGAAGGTCAGCGCGCCCACYGCGAGCAGGACCACGAACGCGAACATCGGCAGCGCGTCGCGGAAGTCCGCGGCCATGTCGGCGAACAACGCCGCCTGCCCGCCCACGTAAGCGCGGCTCACGGTGGGCCGCAGTACCGCCGGCAGGACGTCGTTGCGCAGTCGGTGCACCAGATCGTAGGAGTCCGTCGACCGGGGCCCCGCCTGCGGCAGTACCTGGATCAGGGCCAGGCCCGACTCGGGACTGTCGAACGAAACGTATGCGTGTTTGACCMCCGGCGTCGTGTTGAGGGCGGCGACGACGTCGGTCACGGCGACGGTCCGGCTGCCCTCCCCCCGGTYGACGACGACGAGCATCGGCCCGTTGAGACCGCTGAAGAAGTCGCGGCTGACCACGTCATACGCGCGTCGCGCGGTGGCCGACGTGGGCTCCGCGCCCGCGTCGGCGCCACCGAGCCGCAGGGTTACCACCGGTGCCGCCATGGCGACAAGCAGCACACACGCCACGGCCACGGCGACAGCCGGGTGGCGCCCCACCTGCCTGGCCCACCACGATCGCACGCCCGGCCGGTGCGGTAGGCCACGACCCGTCGTGGTCAGGGAATGCCGTCCGACCCAGCCCAGCATCCGGGTGCCGCCGAGGACGAGCAGCGCTGGCAACAGCGTGAGGGTGACCAGGGCGCTGAGCACCCCGGCCACCMCGGCCGCGAGGGCGACTCCCGTGAATGGGCCCAGGTCCAGCAGGAGCACGCCGGTCATCGCCACGCTCAGGCACACGCCACCGGAGGCCAGGGCGGCGACCGACTTCACCATCGCCTCGGTGGCCGCGTCGACCGGGCCCACACCCCGTGYCAACGCGGTCTGCGCCCGGTACACGACCAGGACGGACCCGCCCAGGCTGACCCCGAGGGCGATCATGCCGCCAAGCAGAGCGGCGAAGGGAGTAGTCAGGACATGGTGGGACAGTACTGTCGTGACGGCCACGGTGGTGACGGTGGCCATGGCCGCGACGACAGCGGCGATCATGGCGGCCACCCTCGAACGCAGGGTCAGGCACAAGACCGCCAGCGCGACGGCGAGAGCGGCCAGCAGCGGTCGGATCGGGACGCCGGCCGAGGTGAGCGCGGTCGCGCCCGGTCCGCCCAGCTCCACCTGAAGCTCGGGACCGCCGTAGGACCGGGCCGTGGCCGAGACCCGTTTGATCGCGCCGAGGTCGAGTTCGAGCGCCGACGCTTTCATGATTACCGGAGCCACCGCCGTGCGCCCGTCGGCACTGACCGGTGACACACCCAGCACCATCCTGCCTAGTGGTCCGAACGGGTCGGCGACGGTGAGTACCCCCGGCAGCTTCCCGACATCGGCGAGCAGCTCCTCGACCTGTCGGTGCACCAGCGGGTCCGCCAGCGTGCCGCGCCTGGCGTGCAGCACGATCTGTTCGGTGTCCGGCAGGACGCCGCCCGGARTCACCTTGCGCGCCAGATTCATTGCCCGCTGCGACTCGGAACCGGGAACCGTCACATCGTGGCTGTATTGCGCGTGACCCGCGATCACGAAGAACACCGCGGGCAGGAGGAGCACCGCCCACATGCCGACCGCGATCCAGCGACGGCGGGCACACAGACGTGCGACGCCTGTCAACGCAACGATCAGCATGGTTGGCCCTTCGCTATTTTGGACAACCTATCTCGCGGACAAGCAACGTCAATCACTCTTTGGTGGGGCTCTTTGGTGGAGCTCGTCGTCCGATAATTCTGGAGACGATTCACGGGAGACGGCACTTTACGGCGTTCCCGCACGCCTGGCCTCGTGCTCGACCGTACCRCCACGAACTGCCCGACAACCGCTGTGACRAAATTTGTTCACCGATTCCGGCACCACATTTTTCGGTGGCAAGAATGTGGACGGCGGTATCGGTGCCGCTCGGGGTACCCCGATGGCGGCGCTGACCGGGTCGACTGGGTCGACCGGGCCGAGCTGGAGCTCCTCGCCCGCTTCACGATCGAGGAGCGGGTGCCGACACGTCGACCGGTTGTAGGTGCTCGCCGGGTTCGCGCCGGGCAACCGGCGGGGCACGCCACGGGTACCCTTTTGATCTTGCCGGGCCGGCGGCGAACCGGCCGGTGGCCTCAGCGTCTCAGTGCGGCGGTCGGGTATCGTGAGATCGCCCGCCGGCGTGGCGCAATTGGTAGCGCACTCGACTTGTAATCGAGCGGTTAGGGGTTCGAGTCCCCTCGCCGGCTCCAGACAGATGGTCTCTGACCTGCGGTTTTGCGAAATCGAAGATCATCTATTCAAGATCGAAATGGGTTTGTGTGCGCATTGTGTGCGCATTCGGCAATTGTGTGCAGGGAACGATCATGAACGGGGTGTCCTCTCCGGGCGCCTGGGCCGGGACCTGCGGTCGCGACACCGCCCCGACGACGGTTACGTTCCGTTATCGCCTGCCGTTCTGAGGGCGGGTGGGATCGGCGAGAACGATGCGTGGCGGCTGACGGTAGCCGGTCCGCCATCCCACCCCACGCCACCGCGGCACGGGGATCGGACGTTCACGGCGCCGCCAGGGTCGATGGCGGCGCCGTGGACGTGAACATGGCGACGGAGCAAGCAACCCGGTGTTACAGATCTTGAATGGTCGGGGTCTGTTTGATCACATCCGGTCTGTCCGGGTATGACCCGGCCGTGTCCGACGCTTGTATCGGGCATGAGGTATGCGGATGGTGGCGGGCTTACCGCRCAGGGTCGTGCCCGTCGGGAAGTGGTCCGGGTGCAGKCGGCGGACCTGTTCGCCGCCGGGGTCGATCCGGTCGAGGTYGCCGGGCGGCTGCGGGTGAGTACGAAGTCGGCCTACCAGTGGAAACGGCTCTGGCAGGCCGGTGGCACGGCGGCGCTGGCCTCACGAGGACCCAGTGGTGCGTCATGCCGCCTGTCGGACAGTCAGCGTGACCGGCTACGGGTCGAACTGGACCGCGGTCCGGCCGCGCACGG